>JACZXR010000149.1 GCA_022571535.1 Deltaproteobacteria bacterium
ATTACGACGGCCGCTTTTTCTGACAGTAACGACCAGCACTGAGCTCTCCTTACCAGTGCTGAGCTCTACTTTACAGTGAACGAAGACGAAGACCCGAGTGGAGTGATCGCCAACAACCCGGATGAACGATTTGGTTTCAGGATTAACTCCAATACCCTAGAGGCCCAGTGCTTTCCCGATCCCTGCACTGATCCGTGGGAGGCTGTTGCTGATAATATAGATGTTTTGTCGTTTACCTATACGTATGCCAATGGCACTGCGAGTTCGGGAACCACCGATTTGCCGAGTAACAGCGTGGTGGGTAGAAATTTTGCCGATATACGAGAAGTGGCTATCTCCTTGACGGCAAAAACCAGTCAGGCAGATCCCAATTACCAAGTAGGTGATGGGCACAGAAGGCTGACTCTTTCTGCGGAAGTGGCGCCGAGAAACCTGGCGTATTGAAGGAAGAGACATATGGGCAAAAATTTTCATAGAAATAGCCTTGTGTTTACTATGGCAAACGAGAGGGGGATAGCCCTGGTGATAGGTCTGATCATCATGATGTTACTCGTCGTCCTCGGTGGTATCATGCTCTACGTTACCAGGACGGAGATCAAGGTAACGAGCAATTATGAGCAGAGCGTACAGGCGCTCCACGCAGCGGAGGCCGGGGCAGAGAAGGTGTACGACGCCTTCAAGAATGGCAACGATCCCATAGATGCAACCTGCATCGATGCCTGTAACGATCTGGATAACAATGGAATAATTGATTTCACACAGGTCTTCGGCTCCTCCCCGTCAGATATTGGCTCCGACGGTAGCAGGGTTGAGGTAAACAGCGGCAATACAAGGGCATTTGTCTGGGTGGATGCCTGCTCTGTGCCTTCTTCTAACTGCCCCCCTAACGTACCGAACGTGGTTGTTATTATCTCCAGAGGGGAGCCAGACGGAACGAACGCCAAGAGAGAGGTTGCTCTTACCATAGGGAACGACGCAACGGATATTATTAATGGTGCCCTTAACAATTCCGTACCTGATGGTAGTCCATAGGAGACTGGAAAAGGGGAAGTTAATATGAAGATCCGAATCTTGGCAATATTCTATTCAACCATTTCGTGCCTTTTCCTTCTCTTGATATTGGCCGAGGCTTTTAATGCCTTGTCCTTTGGCCCTCTAGGGGTGCGAAGGGCATTGGCTGCGAGCGCTTGTAATAGCAATGGAAAGATTACACTGGATTCGTCCAAATCATCCATAGATGGATCCGGAACAATATGGTCGAATAATGCGCTCGATCAGGGGCAGAGCGCCGGCAAATCCACCCACACGTCTTTAAAGACGGGGTCCGGGCTTACCAGTATTATAAATAATGTTGGTGGTGGCACTACGTTGGAGCAGACCACGGGAGAGTTTCAACAAACTGAAAATACCTATAAAAACCTGCAGAATCCTGGAGGTCTGGATCGTCTGACCTATTTTGATAATCCGCAGGGCCAGCTTTTTGATTTTGCTCGGTATAAAGCTGCGGCTGTGGCCACTTCAAATGCTCTTACGTGGAGCCAGTTCGAAGCAAAAGTCGTGGCAGGCGATCAACTCTATGGCATCGTACACGTTGAGGTGGATGCCAGCAGCGTCAACAACCCCAAACTCGATACTGGAAGCATCAATATTAAAGGATCACTTGTAATCGACGTGATAAACAAGACATCCAACTATAAGATCAAATTCGAAGTTCCTACCAATATCAACCCTGTTACAAGTCCGACTACTGGCACAGCAATCCTGAGCCCAACAGATTTTGATAATTGGACTACTGCGGCGGCGGCCAGGACCAGTACCTCGGACACCTTTCCGTGGCCCAGTGGTTATGACAGTGCCTGGAATAGCGTGTCCACCTTTGACAGCGGCTCGAAGGACCCCAGGGGCGTAGCCCTTTCCGGCCATATTTCTTTTGGACAGAACGAGGATATGCCCGCCCTGATGTACTCAGGAGGCATTGTGGATATTCATCATGAGGCCAATATTTCAGGGGTTGTTTATTCGCCCGATTTTGTCGAGATAGAGCAGAAGAAAAAAGACAACGAGGTTCAGTACATCAACGGGGCGGTTATTGGGGGTGCGGGTATATTCCTGGAATCCAACAGCTGCGGGGGAGGGATTGCCGTAATATTGGATCCTGGTACTTTTGACAATCTCAAGGTGAACGCCTCGCTCGAATCCATGCAGAAAGTCTCCTGGAAGAGAAAAGGAGAATAGGCGGTAATTCATCGCTCTCTCTTTCACATGCCTCTTCAACTTGCATCTTCCTCCCCCCGGTGAAATCATCAATGGCTAAAAATTCATTTGATTATTGGGTAACCCCGCGGCTTGGCGCGGGCACAAAACCGATGGGGTTTCCAAAGGGGGAGAAGCGGTAGCTCTTCCCTTTGGTCGACCACGGGGTTCAATCCCCGTGGTCGATATAACTTGATTCATCTGAAAGAAGGAGGCGGCTGCAGCTCGGTCATGAGCAAGGTGATGGGTCTGAGAGAGGCCGTGGGTCGCTTTGTCTTTGATGGCGCCGTGGTTGGTCTCGGAGGGCAAAACATCGGTCGCTGCGCCATGGCGACGGTCCATGAAATCATTCGGCAGGGAAAGCGTGACCTCACGCTCGTGGGCTGCAACCTGTCGATCTCCATGGACCTTCTGGTCGGGGCAGATCTGGTTCGTCGTTGTGAGGGCGGTAGCGGCAACCTGGAGCGGTTCGGCAGCACGTTTTGCTGGAGGCGAAAGGTGCAGAGCGGAGAGATCGAGATGGAGGATTTCAGCCATCTGGGGATGGTCTCGCGTTTCTTGGCGGGAGAGATGGGTCTCCCCTTCATGCCCACCAAGAGCCTGCTGGGATCGGATATTCTGGTCCACAAAGCCCCATCTACGGTTAAGAAGTACGAGATAATTGAAAACCCGTGGAACCCGGGGGAGGCCGTGGTCCTGCTTCCTGCCCTCAATCCGGATGTTTCCATAATCCATGTACAGAAGTCCGACTCGATGGGGAACGTCATCATTGGAGGCTTTACCACTCATGAGCCCGAGATGGTTCGGGCATCGAGAAACACCATCGTGACCTGCGAGGAGATCATCGAGTCCCGCCAGATCCGCTCGGACCCCGAACGGACCACCCTGCCTCACATCTACATAAGTGCGGTGGTACATCAGCCGTGGGGTGCCCACCCAACCTCAACTTACCGTTACTACGACTTCGACGCCGAGCATCTCAGATTTTACCAGGAGTGCGCCCGGGCGGGAGGTGAGCAGGTCAAGGCTTACCTCGACAGGTTTGTCTTCGGCTCCGAGTCGTTTCAGGACTACCTGGAAAAAGTTGGCGGGAAAGAGCGGCTATTGCAACTCGAGAAGGCGATGAAGCGCCTGTGCGCGTCAAAAGGGGAAAACCCATGACCGTTGGGCTGACACGGAGCGAGCATGGTAGTTACGATCTTGATGAGCTGATGATTATCGAAGCGGCCCGCCATATCAGGAACGGTGATGTGGTCATGGTCGGGACCGGGCTACCCATGGTGGCAACGACGCTTGCCATGAAGACGCATGCGCCGGAGCTGGTCGCTGTCATAGAAAGTGGACCCATCGATCCGATCATCATGCAGACCCCCATCTCTGTTTCGGACCCAAGGGCCATGCATGAGGCCGCCCGTCTGGGCTCGCTACGAGAAGTCCTCGGCTGCGTCCTCCAGCGCGGTCTGGTGGATATCGGCTTTATTGGCGGTGCGCAGATCGACCAGTTCGGCAATATCAACAGCACCGTGATAGGAGATTACCGCTCTCCCAAGGTGCGGCTTCCTGGAAGCGGGGGTGCGAACGATATTGCCTGTCACGCCAGGCGTCTGCTTATCATTGTTTCCCACGAGAAGCGGCGGTTCCCTTTGAAGTGCGACTACGTCACGAGCCCGGGCTATCTTAATGGTCCGGGGGCGCGCCAAAGGGCCGGTCTTAAGGTTCTGACTCCAACCATCACCGTTGTGACGAACCTTGTGGTGATGGAAACTGACGCGGAGACCGGTCTCTTTTGCGTGACCAAGCTGATGCCGGGCGTGGATCTGGACGCCGTTTACGGTAATACAGGGTTCAGACCAGGCGTTGCCTCTACCCTAGAAGAGGTTGCGCCTCCTTCCGATCGAGATTTAGAGACTCTGCGTGAAGAGGTCGATCCCGACGGCGTCTACGTCAAGCGGGGGAAGTCTCACTAGAGGAGAGCTTGATATGGCAGAGGAGAAAAAGCAACGTGAGCCCTTCCACTGGCGGACAGGTATTGCCTACAAAACAAGGGACAGAATTGTGGTTCGGGGCTACGATCTTAACGATCTTACCGGGAACCTCGACCTCGGTGAAATGGCATACCTGGTCTGGAGGGGAGAGCTACCCTCGAAGTCCCATGCGAAGATGTTGAACGCAATCATGGTCTGTCTGGCCGAACATGCCTTTTCACCCTCATCTGCGGCGGCGCGCCTGGTGGCCTCCGGAGGAGTCCCGCTTCACGCGGCCGTGGCAGGGGGGATGCTGACGATCGGAGACCTGCATGGAACCTTCGACAGGCCTGCTGCGATGTTCCAGAATGGGGTTGTGCGGGCCAGGGCAGAGGGGAAAAACCTGGAAGAGATCGCGGAGATCCTGGTCGAGGAGGCCAGAGAGAAAAAGCAGCGCTTGCCGGGATTTCATCATCCGCAGCATATTCGCGACCCCCGCTCTGAGCGACTCGTTCAGGTCGGACAAAAGCTCGGCGTGGCAGGCGATCATCTCTCTCTCGCCTTGGCTATGGAAGATGCCACAGAACGGCATCACAGTAAGCGAATCTGGCTCAACGCCGTGGGCGTTAGCGGAGCGCTGCTTTCCGACATGGACTTCGAGCCTGAGTTATCCAAGGGGGTGATGCTTGTCTCCCGGTGCATCTCATTGGTGGCCCACGTCTATGAGGAGATGACCAGGGAGAAGGGATGGCGCGCATCATCAAGAGAGACCATTACCCAACCATTGGACCTGGAGCTCCAGCGCCCGGATTTCTACGACGGACCCAAAGACCGGAAGTTTCCATCCGATCGTAACAAGAGCTGAGGCTATGTTCCCGTGGCCATAACCTCGGATACCATTACTTGGCTGGGAGGAAAGAAGAATATATAGAGAGGCTCTTGACAGACCATTCGACCTGCGATAGGCGTAGGAGCCGAAAGAGGAGAAGGATTCCTTCAACCCGGCCCACAGTTCTTTTTAATTTTACCAATAAGGAGGTGCGATTATGAGAAAGCTCAATTATCGGAGCTTTTTCCTATACGGTATTGCGATTGCATTGACTGCGCTGCTCGCCCTGACATTCGCCCCGCGACTGGGGACAGCCGAGACCCCGGTAAAGGGTGGCAAGTTAGTATATATTGTTCCAGCATCCTGGTACCCGAGCTTGGACGCGCACCAAGAAACGACCTTTGCGACGATCCACCCGTCCGCCCCATTCTACAGTCTTCTCATCAAGGTGAATCCAGATAATCCTGGCGATCCGACAGACTTCGTTGGGGACGTGGCCCAGAGCTGGAGCACCTCCAAGGACAGTCTCACCTACACCTTCAAAATCAGGAAGGGGATCAAGTTCCACGACGGGAGCCTGCTGACATCCCGAGACGTCAAGGCCACCTACGACAAGATCGTCTGGCCGCCCAAGGGGGTTAGGAGTTCCCGGGACTTCATGTACAGCGAGATCGTGAAGTCCATAGAGGCCACTGACGATTACACGATCGTCTTCCGGCTCAACTTCCCCTCAGCGGCCTTCCTGCCATCAATGGCCGCCCCGTACAACTACATCTACAGGGCCGACATACTCAAAAAGGACCCTAACTGGTATAAGACGCATGTGAATGGCACCGGACCGTTCATGCCCGCATCTGGGACGCCAGAGAAGGGGTTCGCCGACGGCAAATGGAGCGTCAAAGGGTCCCACGTCGAGGGAGTGCGGAACCCTAACTACTTCATCAAAGATAGGCCTTACCTTGACGGCTATAGGGCGATTTTTATTAAAAAGCAGGCCCCACAGGTCGCCGCGATCCGCGGTGAGCGCGCTATGATCAACTTCCGCGCGTTGCCGCCGAAGACCATCTCAGAGATGAAAAGGGCGATGGGCGATAAGCTTCGGGTCCAGGAGAGCACCTGGAACTGCGTGCTGTTCGTCGCTCCGAACCACAAGGTCAAGCCCTTCGATGACGTGCGCGTGAGAAGGGCACTCTCGCTGGCGCTGGACCGGAATGAGGCATCGAAGTACCTGTCGACCTTCGCCATTATTAAGACAGTCGGCGGGATTGTATACCCTGGCCACCCACTGGCGATCACGAAAGAGGAACTCCAGAAAATCGCCGGATACTGGCCGGATATAAAGAAATCCCGCAAGGAGGCCCGACGCCTTCTCAATGAGGC
>JACZXR010000150.1 GCA_022571535.1 Deltaproteobacteria bacterium
CCCCTCGGTTGGAAACGACGTGTGCGCTTCCTCCCCTCTAGGGAAGGGGGTCTCAGGAAAGTTGGCAACAAGGTTGCAAAGAGCCTTTCACCACACTTTTACTGGGAGCCATTATAGCCCTTGACATCGTAGCTATAAATTGGATAGTTTCTCATCCTAAAAATTGATTCCGAGCCAGATCGGTCTCTCGCAGCTGATTTTGGCTCTAATTAAGGTGTTTTGTGATCCGCTCGTCGGGACCACTAAAAATGGAAGGAGGGACATCGCTATGAAAGTCTGTAAAGGCAATTGTGTCGGAAGCCATTCCCTTTCAACTAGGGGATGGGGCGCGCCAGTATACCGATGTGGCGAAGGTCTACCTCGCTGACCGCCCCTTTTACATCCGCCACGTAGTACTGCCCGGTTCCCTTCCTTTTATCCTGACGGGGCTCCGGCTCACCTACGGGGTGGGGTGGCGCGTGATCGTGGGCGCAGAGCTCATTTCCTCTATTACCGGGCTGGGATTCATGCTCGACGACGCCCGATGGCAATTGCGTCCCGACATCCTGGTGATGGGCATGGGGGTGATCGCGGTTATCGGTTGGTCGGTGGACCGTTATTTATTCGGCAGGCTGGAGCGGGCGACCCTACAGAAGTGGGGCATGCAGTCCCGTTCGGTCTAGGCGGGGTACTACAAACGCACGCCGTTATGAACCACGGCCCGTATGTCCAGGAGGGCACAGGAGCCGGGCGATGATTGCCCTCGATCCCCACCGGACGGTCCTGGTCGCAATCGACATGCACCGGGGCCATCTGGATCCCGCAGTCGCTACGCTGCCGCTCTCGCCCGAGCGGTGTGCGCCGCTGATCGAGCGGGCCGCCAGGCTCTTCCGAGAGCTCCGTGCCCTTGGGATACCCATCATCCACGTGGTAACCGAATACAGGGAGTCGGGTGAGATTGCGGCCAACCCGTTCTGGGAGGCGATCCACAATGATCCAGAGAAGGCCCGCAAGGGTATCCTGCAGCACAACCTAGCAGGCAGTACCGGAACCGAGATTATCCCGGCCCTCTGGGCCCCGGGTGACCTCCGGGTCGGGGGCAAGAAGCGCTACAACTGCTTCCAGGCCACTGGCCTGGAGTTTCTGCTGCACCGGCTCAACGCGGAGACTCTGATCCTGGCCGGCATCAACACCACCACCTGCGTCCTCAACACCGCCTTCGAAGCTACCAATCGCGATTTCCGTGTGGTCATTGCAGCCGAGGCAGTGGATTCCATGGACGGGGAGGAGATGCACCGCTTTGCCCTCCAGCTCATGTCGGCTGCGATGGGCTGGGTGCTGTCCGACGACGAGGTTCTTAGGTACCTGAGAAAATAGATGCACAAATTCTACAAGACAAATCATTTTTTGTGGTTGGATCAATGGAAGGAGTTTAACAGCCTCGTAACTTGGTTCTTCACAAAAGGTGGCTAGTTAGCTGGAGGTTCCGAGTATTCTATGACCTATGATCTCGGCATCGAGGGTGGCACGGTTGTAAGCGGTAATGGCCGAAGCCAGGCAAACCTCTACGTTCAGGATGGCGTAGTCGCTGCGGTTACCGACCAGAAGCTCGGGGCTCGTGAGCGCTGCAATGCCTCTGGCCTGTTTGTCTTACCAGGGATGATCGATGGCCACGTGCACTTCCAGGATCCCGGAGACACCAGCCGAGAAGATTTTGTCTCTGGTACAAGTGCTGCTGCTGTGGGGGGGGTCCCGACGGTCATTGAGCATACCCACAGCCACCCTGTGCGAACACTTAGCTTCCTGCGTGAAAAGACTGCCCACTTAAAAGACCGGTCGGTCGTAGACTACGGGCTTGCGGCGCATGTATGGCCCGAGGATGTCTCGATGTTAGAGGAGATATGGCGGGCTGGGGTCCAGTTCTTTAAAGTCTTTACCTGCACGACCCATGGGGTGCCTGCAGTGCTGCCGGGAAAAATGCTTCAGCTCTTTCGAGAGGTGGCGAAGTTTGATGGTCTTTGCCTGGTGCATTGCGAGGATGAGTTCATTACGGCCCAAAACGAGGAGTGGCTACGAGGCCTGGGTCGTAAGGACTATGGGATACTCTCTGAGTGGCGAAGCCGAGAGGCAGAGCAGGTTGCAGTCAATACGGTTGCACTGTTGGCAAGCTTGGGCGGCGCCAAAACCATTATCGCTCACGTGAGCCATCCGGAGGTCTTGGACTTCATCGCCCGGCAACGCGTGACGGGTGCCAGGCTGTGGGTAGAGTCGTGTCCGCAGTATTTTTACCTGTGCGACACCGATGTCCTTAAGCACGGGCCTTACCGGAAGTTCACGCCCCCGGCGCGAAGCGAAGCGGAGGCACAGGGGCTTTGGCAACGGCTCGCAGCGGGCGAGATCACGCACATCTCAACCGATCATGCCCCTTCCACCTTGGCGCAGAAGGCAGAGGGAACCGATGATCTGTGGAACTGCCACTTTGGACTGCCGGGGGTGGAGACCACCCTGATCATGCTGCTCAATGCGGTGAACGCTGGGCGCTTGACCCTCGAACATGTGGTCCGGCTTGTTGCCGAGACGCCAGCCCACCTCTACCGCCTCTGGCCAAAGAAAGGCAATCTACAGCCTGGTGGCGATGCTGACCTTACCCTCATCGAAATGGAGTATGCACATGTCCTAAGCAACAAGACGGTTGTCAGCAGGGCGGGATGGACTCCATACGACGGTCTAAAAGTTCGGGGGCGTAGTGTTGCAACGTACGTCCGGGGAAAGCTGGTTGCACGGGACGGTAAGGTCACGGCTAGGCCAGGTACGGGCCACTACCTCTCAGGTCCAGGAGCGGGGCGTGCGTCCCACGCTAGCGCTTAAGAATAGATGGATGATGTCAAACTTTCTCCACAGAATCCTACCTGTTAGGCTTCAGGGTGGAACCGGTCAGGGGAAGTAAATCCCAAATAGAAAGGAAAAGGAATCATGGAGAACCCTAAGTTTGTTGACATTGACGGCATCCGAACACGGTATTTCGAGGAGGGGGAGGGTGAGCCATTAGTCCTCTTCCATGGTGGTAACTTTGGCGATAGCGACAACGTTGACCTTGCCAACAACTGGGATCGCAACTGGCCCTGGTTTGCCAAGTCGTTTCACGTATATGCTCCGGACAAGCTCGGACAGGGATTCACTGAGCTTCCAAAGACAGATGATGAATACACCATGGCGTCGGTAATCCTGCATGCCTACCGTTTTATTCAGAAAATGGGTCTGAAAAAGGTCCACCTGGTTGGTCACTCTCGTGGCGGTTATCTCGTCACCCGGTTAACACTCGAACACCCGGAATTGGTCAGCACGGTAGTCATCGTCGATAGCTCCACCACCGCACCTGGTGAGAACCCTGGCAGTCAAAATGAGCGCGCCAAAGGGCGCCGTGCAAAACTTCTGGCCGACGCACCTAAGCCGCTACTCTCAAAGGAGAGCATCCGATGGGTCACAGAGGCCTTTTCTTATTCTGGAGAGCACGTAACGGATGATTGGGTTGATATTAGGCATCAAGTAGGCATGCTGCCAAAAACCGTTGAGGCAGTAGGAAAGATGTCAAAATTGTTTTCGACGGTACTTCTTCCCCATCTCGCCCAGCAGAAAGAAGAGACGCTCAGATGGATTCAAGAAGGACGGCTCAAGACCCCAACCCTGCTCGCTTGGGGACAGAACGATCCTTCCGGTGTGATTTCCGGGGGACTGGCCCTCTTTGACTTGCTAAGCGCCAGCACAGAACGGGCTCAGATGCACATTTTCAATCAGGCCGGCCATTACTGTTATCGGGAACACCCGAAAGATTTCGCTCAAGTCGTGACGAGCTTCATACAGGGCGGCAGCAGGTCCTGAGCCTCATGACAAGCTTCACGGAAATTAATTTGGCCAGCACACAATCTGAAACTAAAAGGGGGGGGAGGTTTCAGTGAAGAACGAAAAGTTCACAGATGTTGATGGGATCAGGACGAGGTACTTTGACGAGGGAGCAGGAGAGGAAATGGTCCTCTTTCACGGCGGCAATTTCGGTCAACAGGACAATGTCGATTGCGCCGAGAACTGGGATCTGAACTGGGATAGTTTTGCAAAGAATTTTCATGTCTACGCGGTCGACAAGATCGGCCAGGGGTTTACCGATAACCCAAAAAACGATGGATATACGATCCAGTCAGTGGTCAACCACGCGCATGGCTTCATCCAGGCAATGGGGTTTAAGAAGGTCCGCCTGGTCGGTCACTCGCGGGGCGGCTACCTGGTAACGCGGCTCACCCTGGAACATCCGGACATGGTCAACACGTGCACTATAGTAGATAGCTCGACCACTGCGCCGGGGGTCAACAAATATCGGGCAAATTTGCTAGGGAACGCCCCGAGGCCTCTTTTGACCAAAGAGAGCATAAAATGGGTTACTGAACAATTCTCCAGCACTTATGGCCACATCACTGAATCCTGGCTCCAGGTCCGTGAGCGGGTTGCGAAGTTGCCCAAGAACTCTGAGGGTGTTGCCAAGATGGCCGTGCTGGACAAAGAGCTGTTTCTCCCAAGTCTGCTCAAGCAGAAAGATGAGACGCTCGACTGGATCAAGGGGGGGCGATTCAAAACCCCCACGCTGCTCATCTGGGGCTACAATGATCCCTCAGCCGTCATTGCTGGTGGAATCGAGCTCTTTAATCTCGTGGTTCAGTGTCCCTCGTTCCCAGTTTCACATCTTGAACAAGTCGGGCCATTATTCCTACCGAGAGCACCCGGAGGACTTCGTAAGGGTGGTCGCCGATTTCATTCAGGGTGGTAGGGACTAGTTTATTAGCGGAGTCGGGACTGAGGCTTGATACGCTAGCGGCCCCGGCGAGGGTGGTGGTCAATGTCGATATAGGCATCGATAAACCTCACGATCCTCTCCTCATCGAACTCGTTGAATTTGTCGATTCGAGACCAGGCCGTGATGGCGATCTTGTGACTCATCCTTGGATACGGGGCTAGGATGGCATGATCATATCGCCTCACGATTCTGGCCAGCTTCTCGACCAGAGCCCCGCACCCCTCTCTTGCCTCTGGACAGTCGTATTGAACGATGACTCCGCCATCTTCCAGGTTGTGAACCTGAAGTTCTTTGGAAATTGGTCTTGTTTGAATCCCCCAACGTGCAATTGAGGGAAGGTGGGGGCCGGATGTCGGTGGGTCACTGCTATAGGTAGTCAGCCCTACCTGAGACAGGGAAGTGTGGCGGTTTCCCTTGCTGGGCACAAACTCCCCGATAGGTGTAGCTGACCACTTACCGTAGGCCCAATAACCAGCACCGGTGAGAAGCAGCAGGCCGATGAGATAGAGAGAAAGCCTCCGTATAGTAGTAGCTCTTCTGTGTTTTTCCTTTTCTTTTTGTTTCTGCTCTTTTGCGGCCTGGCGCTCGGCCCTGCGCTTTTCTTTCTTCGAGAGTTCTGCCATGCCTAGTGGCGTAGTTCAAGGAGTAGAGCGCACGGCAGGCCGGGAGATGAGGCGGTCGATCCATGCCTTCAAGTGGGGCAGGGTACCGTCGATCGAGACCCCGTAACGCTCCAGCCGGGCGAAGAAGGGGATGTAGGTGATATCGGCCAGTGAGTAGTCGCCCGCGATGTAATCCCGACTAGCCATTTCGCGATCAAGTGTGAGGAGATATTCCTTGAGTTTTTCTTTTGCCTTCTCCGGTTCGATGCCGTGCCGAAAATCACCGCCTGCCTGCTGGAGCCTGCTGTTGCAAAAGTCGATCCAAATTCTCACCCGAGCCCTTTGACCTAGATCTTTTGGCATGAGAGGGACCTGGGGAAATTTCTCCTCGAGATACTCGTTTATGACGGCTGATTCGTAAACTACCACCTCACCGTCGACGAGCACAGGCACCTTTCCATAGGGATTTAGCTTCCAGAGCTCTTTTGGTTTGTTCTTTAAGTCGACCTCAATCACCTCGTGAGGGATGTTTTTTTCCGCCAGGACAAGCCTAGTCCTGTGAGCGTACGGTCAAGGCAAGTAGGAAAAGAGTCGCATAGTGATATCCCCGTGTTTTTTTATCTTTTACCATTCAAAGATCAGGTTATCAATGCCTTACTCCCCTTTTTCTCTAGTACCCTTCTCTAAGCACGTCCTCGGCGGTGTGGCGTAGCGGGGGTCGCGGCGTGCGGGGCTGCTTGGGAGTCCTATGCCAGGGTGCCTGGTGGACGTTCGGATGTAGAGAGAGGGAGATAGCCTGGCTAGTGTGAGCTCTGAGGAAGCCGAGGGGTCCTGCCCCTCAGCGGGAGCCAATGGGCCTCTGCTTGTCTGTTTTCGATTACTTAAACTAATCTTCTCTCTCTTTGAGAGCATTTCGAATCGGATGTCTCCCTTTTTCGGAGCAGACCCCCTCGGCACCAAACATTGAGTGTGAGCTTCCGAGAGGGAGAAAGACTGGAGGCCTGAGG
>JACZXR010000151.1 GCA_022571535.1 Deltaproteobacteria bacterium
CCCCGCCGGGGCATTCACGGCCTCGAGGTTGATAAGTGCCTGTCGGACCGCTTCGCGCGTGTACCGCTCATAATCTTTTTGGTCGGTAAAATACCCGAATTCCACCCTCCCACCACCACCGAAACTACCCACCTGGCGGTTTTCTCCCTCCTCTGCAATGCAGGTAACATTGAGCCTTGTCAGCGGCTGAACATCCCCCAAAACCCATCCCTGGGAAGAGGCTATAAGCACGATCTTGTGTTCAGATGCAAGCGAGACAAAAACCTTTTTAATTCGGGGGTCTAAACTCCGTGCGAGATGGTCCATCTCGTAAAGCAGCCCACTCTTTTTCTCTAACGGAACTTGGGTAACTGAGTCTCCCACGGGATAGAGATCGTGCGGTTGACCTTTTCCCTCTCCCACTTGCACGGGCAGCGATGACTCCCGATTTTGAGTGATAAACTGGGCGGTGCGAGCGGCCAATTCGAGATTTTCTATAGTGATATCGTCAGTAAAGGCATAGCCGGTTTTGGCCCCTGCCAGCACTCGCACCCCAACCCCATTGGCCGTGGAATGGGAGGCATTCTTAACCATCCCTTCCTCCAGGCTAATTGCCTCGTTGACTCTATATTCGAAATACAGGTCCGCGTAATCAGCCTTCCCGCCCAAGGCCCCGGCCAAGACCTTATCTAGGTCCCGTGAGGACACCCCAAAATGCCGATCAAGAAACGACGCAGCTGGAATTACTTCTTTCGCCATAGCTTCTTTTCCTCACGCAAATACCGGGGGGCAGCTTGCAAGCTCATTATTTACGTTATAAAGAGACCTCAATTGGACAGCAAGATGCCTTTCTCTTGCCCAAAAATTATAGTATATGTTCAGGGTGAAAAGAATAGGCAACTCAACCGATCCATAAAATCTATTTAAGGTGCGCCCATGGGTAAAAAGATTGTTCATGTGGTGGGGACAGGAACCGTTGGAGAACCGTTAATTGGCATCCTGGCCACTTTTCGTAAGCAGTTCGGCATCGATGAGGTAACCTTTCATAAGCGAACCCCTCTTCTGACCGACCGGTCTAAGGTCATCGCGGTAGGACAGAAAGGTGCCAAACTCTGCGTTGATAAGGACCGCTGGCAGAGCTTCAAGGATATGAGCATGGAGCCCTGCTACGAGGCCGAGGAGGCCATCGAGAGGGCCAATGTGATCATCGATTGCACCCCGGTAGGAAACGAAAACAAGGACAAGTACTACAAGCATTATGCGAACAACGGACGGGGGTTTATTGCCCAGGGGAGCGAGTTTGGCTTTGGCAAGATGTATGCCCGAGGGGTCAATGACCAGGTCCTCAAGAGAGGGAGCGACCAATTCATCCAGGTGGTGAGCTGTAACACCCACAATCTGGCGGTTCTCATCGACACCATCGCTTTAGGCCCTGAAAAGGAGAACAACCTTGAAGAGAGCCGATTCGTCTGCATGCGCCGGGCCAACGACCTCAGCCAGGAGGGCGATTTCATCCCTGCGCCCGAGGTGGAGAAACACGACGACCCCCGTTTTGGCACACACCAGGGGAGAGACGCTTATCACCTCTTTAAAACCTTGGATCTCGACTTGGACATCTACTCCTCAGTCCTTAAGTTAAACACCCAGTACATGCATACCATCTATTTTGACTTGAAACTCCGCCGAGCCATATCGATGGACGAGGTGATGCGCCGGATCACTATGAACAGGAGAATCGCCCTGACAAGTAAAAAATCTACGGCTGCGGTATTCTCCTTCGGTCGGGATCACGGGCTCTTTGGACGCATTCTCAGCCAAACCGTCATCGTACGCCAGAGTTTGGCCTTAAGGGGAGACCGAGAGGTAATCGGCATGTGCTTTACTCCTCAGGACGGTAACCCTCTATTGAGCAGTATCGCAGCAACGCTTTGGTTCCTCTACCCCGATTCCTATGATAATCTGCTCGACAACCTGAGGCCCTACTTCTTTCAGGAAATCTGAGAGTCACTAGTCCTTGACTCCCTCCAGGGAGATCCCCTCAAACCGGACGGCATCCCCTACCTCTATGATTTTACGCCGGGCCAGACCACCCCTGACTTCCAGCACAAACTGGCTTGGAACCAATACCGACAGCGATGCCGTCGAAAAAGGCACCGCTTCGTGGACAATCCCAACAACCCTCTGATGACTGCTGATAAAGATGAGATCCAGAGAGAGAGGAGTGTTTTTCATCCAAAAGGTTTGGACCTTTTCATCGGGGAATAGAAACAGCATTCCCTGATCATCGCCCAACTTGTCCCGGTATTGCAGGCCAAGTGTCCGCCGTGCCGGAGTATCTGCCACCTCGACCCTCAACGATAACTCTGCGCCACTTTTTCCCCGGATGACAACGCGAGAATCGGATCGGCAGGCAAAGAGACCGACCAGTGATGACAGGAGACAAACGGTCAATGAAAAATAGGGTGAGCGGAAAGATTTAGCGGTCTGCCCCTTTGTCTCCCCGGGAGTTGCGGGGTGAGCCTTCTGGAGCACCATCGCATCTCTGAGTTAGAGCCCCTTGGGGCGTTGGATGGAGTTTTTTGAGACAACCCCTGGGTCTTCTTTGACCGGTTTTCCCGCAGACCCTCGCTTATTTCGCAGATTCATCGCCACGAGCTCAGCGACATCCAAAATCTTTAGGGCCGTCCCCGTCTCTTCCTTCGCCGCCTCGTCAGAGAACATCTTCATGCAGAACGGGCAGCCGGTAGCTACCGTCGTGGCCCCTGTCTTCTTCAGCTCGCGATAGCGGTTGGTGCTCACACGTTCGGTCCCGGGCTCTTCTTCCTTCCAGAACTGCGCGCCCCCTGCTCCGCAGCAAAAGCTGTTCTTGCGGGTGCGAGGAGGCTCGCTCAGCTTAAGGCCCATCGAGCGGATGACCTGACGGGGCTGGTCGTAAACCCCATTATGCCGTCCCAGATAACAGGGGTCGTGATAGGTGACTTGACCATTTGAGGTCTCCAGACTGTCAAGCTTACCAGCCTTGATGAGGTCATTTATAAATTCTGTATGGTGCCTGACCACATAGTTCCCGCCAAACTGTGGGTACTCGTTCCCGATTGTATGGAAGCAGTGCGGACAAGTGGTAACAATAACCCTGGGGTTAACAGCATTAAGGGTCTCAATATTCTCACTTGCGAGCTGAGAGAAAAGATACTCATTGCCTGCTCGACGCGCCGCGTCACCCGTGCACTTCTCCCGCGGCCCCAGCACTGCCCAGTTCAACCCGGCCTCATTCAAAACCTCAGCCATGCTACCGGCAATCTTCTGGGCCCGAGGGTCGGTTGAAGCGGCGCATCCTACCCAGTAGAGAACATCTGGATTGGGGTGCTTACCTACCGTAGGAACTTCAAACGGGACCTTCTCCGCCCACTCAAGGCGCTTGTCTGCCGCAATATTCCAGGGGTTACCAGCCCTCTCCATACCATTAAAGGCGTTAGTCAACTCTTTGGGGAATTCCGCCTGCATCAAGACCCGTTCGCGGCGTACGTCTATGATATGGAGCATCTGCTCGTTACCCACTGGGCAGACTTCAATGCAGGCATTACAGGTAGTGCAAGCCCAGGTGGCCTCACTGTTGAGAGCAAAATCGAGGAGGGGCCGAGGACTCTTCTCCCCTGCAGAAAACGGGCCTGAGATCCGGTTCAGCTCATAGCGCTCGTTGATCAGGATCGCTGCAGGACTCAGAGCCTTGCCAGTGACGTAGGCTGGGCAAACCTCCTGGCAGCGGTTACACATAATACAACTATAGGCGTCCAGCAGGCGGGGCCAGGAGAAGTCCTCAAGCCGGGCCGCTCCAAAGGATTCCTCCTTCTCGAAGTCCATAGGCTCCAGCACTCCCGGTTTCTCCTTTTTCAGGGCCAGGTTGATAGGTGCCATAAGCAGGTGGATGTGCTTGGATCTAGGAAAGTAGGGAATAAACACCAGGATGGAACCAAGGGCTCCCCACCAGAAAAAATGATGGAGAACTTCCATCATGCCAGGGTCCATACCGGAAAAGAGACCCGAAAATGTCCACGCTACCGGCTGGTAGGGGTCAAAGCCCTCCTGGGCAAGTTGCGCGGCCTTGGAGAGAAGACGGCTTCCAACGTGGAAGACTATGAAGGCGCCCACAATTGCCGAATCACGAGGGATACCGCTGCTTATTTGTTCATGCAAGGGGACTTTAGAGGTGAAGGTAAGAACCGAGGGTTGCGCCACAAACCGGCGGATCATCAGACCAGCGATCCCAACTAAGACACACCCAGTCAGAAGATCCGCTGGTAGATTGAAATAATTCCACGCCCCTCCACGAGCGTTAAACAGGAAGAAACCCTCCAAGACATCGACAACGTTAACCAAAAAGTAGTACACGAAGCCATAGAAGACCAGCGCGTGCAGAATGGAGATTAGCGGGCGCTTCTTGAACACGGTCTGCTGGATGAGGACTATCCACAACGCACCTAGGATGCGCTGTGGCAAGCGGTCGAAGCGAGGGGCAGGTTTGCCGCGCACGATGGTCTTGATGACACGATAGAACCCAATCCCAGCGTAGTACAGAGACACAATCGCAAGGAGCAAGAACAATACCTTCTCAAGGGTCAAAAGCATAGACTCTCCACTTGGTTACAGGGTTCCGCGAAGCAACGATGAGTCTTTAGGCCTCCCAGTCAACCACCTTAGAGAGTAGCTTTCACCGAAAGGATGAAAAGTCAAGCAAAACAGACAGGGTCCTCTACAAACAGGCAATGCCATCTGTCCGTGCAGGTCCAGATACAACTTACTAGTCTGGGAATAGGAGAGGGTAAACACAGGTGAAGGAAATGAGAGCCAGGGGATCAAGTGGCGAAGCTATTGGCAAGGAATGGAGTAGTCCAAACCCTACTCATGATACCCGAGGCGCTTGGAGAGCTCATTGCCACCCTTGAGGATCAGGGGTATAATATCTTTTTCCATCTTTTCTCGAGTCAAGCGGTGCGCCGGTCCTGCTACTGAGAGGCTCCCCACCAGGCCCCGAGTATGGTCACGTACCGGCACCGCCACGAATTGCACATCTTCAATAAACTCACCTAAATCTACCGCATAACCTTCCTGACCTATCTCTTGGATCTGCTTGAGAAGGAGCGGGAGATCAACGATCGTCTTATCCGTATAACGTGCCAGTTTGTCGGGAAGACCATTTTTCAGCTCCTCCTCCGAGTCAAAGGCCAGATAAACCTTTCCCGGTGCGGTACAGTGCAATGGAAGGATATCCCCCAGAAAAGAGGCCACTCGGACTGGACTTTTCGATTCGACAAAGTCTAAAGGCACAACCTCTTGCCCTCTTCTCAAAGCGACAAAGGCACTCTCCCTGGTCTCATGTGCCAACATCTCGAGTGTGGACTGGGCCTGGTGCAAGAATCCTATCTGGTGCACATAGGCCTGACCCAACTGAAGACATTTTAGGCCTAACCGATAGTTCTCTGTTGCCTTATTCTGTTCGATATAGCCACGGGCCTCAAGGGTCGCGAGGAGGCGAAACACATTGTTTTTATGAAGCTTTAACCTCTTACTCAGTTCCGTAACCCCAATCTCGTCTCCTCCCTGGCGAAACTGTTCCATAACATCAAGGGAATGAGACACGGATTGAATAACGTAATTGGATTTCTCTCTTCGAACCATATCGCCTCCATCAAAAAAACCCTTGCCCATGAGTTGCAAAGGCTGAGCAGTGGTCCTAAACAAAAAAGTGTTTTAATCTATCTTAGGCCTTTAGTGTTGTCAAATGGCGACTAATAATAAGTTAACCCCGATCCGAAATTATTCCGCTCGTGAAATACTCCCTGATGAGCATCAGGCCTCGCCAAAGAGCTGCTTTTACCGTGAATCGGCAACTCACCTCTAGTATAATTGCAGGCCGAAGATCAAAATGTCGGTAACTCCTGTCATATGGTGTCCAAAACCGCAAATGCCTCGATTGTTTTTTCGGATCGGGGTTAAGAGCAATAAACGGTCAGGGGTCGGCCACCAGACAAAAGCTAAAGGTCGACCGTTGAAGTCTGAATGCCACCTATATTGAAGGAGACTCATCAGACTTGTCTGAGATCTCTTTTCAATCCTTGAAGGAAATCCTTGTGAGCCCCGTGGATCTTCCCAATAGGGCTATGTTCAGAAAGAACTTCGTGAATACTTTCCTCTCACGAGTTACACCCCGCACCATTATGATGAAATGCCAAAAAAAATTACCCAATTTTCCGAGAGAGGACCAATGGGTTGTCCCCATGAATCTTTTTCGGCTAGAATGGATGGATTTTTCGGAGAGTTCCATGAGGAAATGCTCAGAAGGGTCTCTTGGACTCCCAGCTATGGATGGGTCCTGGCAAGTCTTCCCGTGAAACTTCG
>JACZXR010000152.1 GCA_022571535.1 Deltaproteobacteria bacterium
TGCCGCTGAATCTTGCCATGGAACGGCGCTGTTCTGGAACCGGATTTCAGGGGATATTTTGCTGGCCGCCTTCCCAATAATCTAAAGCTCTTTAACCAGGGATAAGACCAGCATTCGATCTTTATCTAGGTCGGCTCTTGTTTTTACCTTGAATGAAGTCCAGACCTTCGCTGGTTGCGTCCAACATGTGCTGTAGCCGTACGCGGTCATCTTTCTGCATATTGGACTCTGGCTGAGGAGAGCACTTCTTCACGGAAATACCGGCTTAGTTCTTTGGGGGTGCGCAAATCTACTCTTCGACCACCGAGAAGGGTCGAAAGTTCCCTTTCCATACGGGCCAGATCAAATAGACTTGGCGCCTGACCAGGTTGAAATTCAACCAGGAGATCAATATCGCTATCGTCTCGAAAGTCACCTCGAAGTGCCGAGCCGAAAACGGAAAGTTTATGAATTTGATTTCGCTTACAGAAGTCGGCAATCTTGTCGCGAGGCAGCTGAATGTCGGTTCTAGCGCTCATGTTAGAGCTATCCTAGTCCGGTTGCATGAGGCTTTCAACCAAGTCTGCAAACCCATCTCGTACCGGGGCTTTAGGGCAGCAAGCAACTCCTCAATGGCTCATCCCCATCCAACTGCCTCGACATTCACTATAATCCAGGGGCATAGGTCGCGTCTCCGATCAAAGGTAGCTCAGCAAATTATCCACAGTCGACCGGAGTCCCCCTCCCAATCTTGGATCATTCAACATAAGGAGGTTAGGCATGATATTTGTCATTCAAATTACATTGTGAAACAACCAGAGATCTCAAGAATATCATTTATGATTCTGCTGAAAAAGTTTGTTTCGGAAAAAACGAAAATATTTTTCGCCCACAAATGCCCTACAATCAATTTTCTGAGCTTGACTAATCATATTCGATCTCCCTAATTTTCGAGAATAGGGGGTTTTTCAGCAGAATCATTTGTCATGCCTGACCCCCATCACAAGCTCCTCAAGCAGTTGAAGAGCTCCTCCCCTCCCGTGAGGAAGGACGACTACTACCAGCTCATTGGCATTGGAGAGACATTCTACCGCCCCCTGCACGACAACACCTATCGTGACTTCAAAACGAACCCAAAGCACTCGGCCAATCTCCGCGAACTTGCGGACATTGCTGCCCGGAAAGGCTGGCATGTCCACATGCACGCTACCCACGACAAGTCCATCTCCCACTTCCTGGACATTTTTGAGAAGGTTCACAAAACCACCCCCCTGACGCCCCTCCGTTGGGTGTTCGCCCACGCAGACGCCGTGGGGCCGGGGAGCCTGGCGCGTATGCGGGCGCTCGGGATGATGGTGGCCATACATAGCCGGACCACGATTCAGGGCCGGATGTACCACAAGAAGTTTGGGAAAAAGGCGCTCGGAATGCCGCCCCTTCGTGCCATTCGGGACAGCGGGGTCCGGTGGGGGATCGGCACGGACACCTTCGGCGTGGCGCCTTATAACCCATTCTATACGCTATGGTGGGCCACAACGGGCAAAATGCTTGACGGATCGGTCGTCCACAACCAGACCGTGAGCAGGGAGGACGCGCTTCGGGCCCATACGCGCTCGAACGCCTACTTCCTCTTTCAGGAGGACAATCTCGGCTCCATCGAGAAAGGCAAGCTTGCCGATCTGGTCATCCTCGACCGGGATTACATGACAGTACCGCTGGATGAAATCAAAGAGATCCGGCCTACCATGACGATGGTGGGTGGGAAGGTAGTCTACCGCTCCAGCAGTGAATAAGGGAGAGGTGACGCCGCGGCGCGGGATGTGACGGCGGGGTCGGCGTGCGGCCCGAAGAGCTTGTCCTGCGGGCCGATCCAATTATATAGGGATCCATGTCGTCCAAACTTTCGATCCGTGGACTGCAGAGCTGGAGGAGTTGATGGCTCAGGAGATCGCAGAGGAGAGGATGGTGAACGGAGGCGAACCAGCATGAGGGAATCCCTTTCCCTGTCCTGGACTGGATCGCGGAGATCACCACCCACATCCCCAATAAAGGGGAGCAATTGGTCCGTTACTATGGCACCTACAGTAACGTCTCAAGGGGAAAAAGGAAGAAACTTGAGGGAGTAGAAACAGTTACCTGGAAAGCCGAGGTCACGGAGGTCCCCCCTCCACTCGTCTCTAAGGAGTTAAAGAGGCGCTGGTCTTAATTCATCAGAAAGGTCTATGAAACAGATCCTCTTGTCTGCCCTAAGTGCTCCGGTGAAATGAGGATCCTCAGCTTATGTGGAGCTCCACATAACTCAGCTTTATTGACCAGGCCGAGGTCAATATTCACGCCAAACGCATTTAAATAGCTCATTAATTGAGTCCTGGCAGTCCAAAACGGAGCAAACCCAAGCCCAGAGCGGCTCCGGGGCCAGAAGGAAATGACAAATTTTCGCCTCTTAGGGAGTGCCGCTGGGGAGCTGAAGGTAGCCCTTAATGGGTGCTTGAAGTGGGAATAAATGCCTGAATCTTCCCTTGGAGGTCCTGCCTGCTAAAGGGTTTAACAAGCCAATCATTACACCCCGCTTCAATGCATCTCTTAAGCTCCGGCTCCTTGTTAAGAACCGTAGTGGCTAGGATGGGGATATCGTGCGTCTCCGGGTTGGAGCGGATTTTACGTGTTGCTTCTCGCCCGTCCATTCCTGGCATCAAGATATCCATTAAAATTAGGTGGGGTTTCTCCTTGGTAGCTTTTTCGACTCCCTCACTGCCATGTGTGGCCGAAAGGACCGTATATCCCAACGACTCCAAAATGTGAGTTAGGATATATACCAAATCCGGATGATCTTCTACAACGAGGATTTTTTTCATACTGACCCGACCACTGCAGTTATTTCCTTTCCTTTGGATGGAACGCGAGGAGGCGCAACTACCCGAGTCACTTCATCGAGAGTGGTCAAGCCCTGAAGGATCCGATCTATTCCGTCCTCGAATATCGTTTTCATCCCTGCCTTGCGGGCTACATTCAGAATTTCCCGATCGGCCCTTCCCTTCATGATGAGATCCCTGATGACGTCGTTAGGCTCAAGGATCTCTGAAATAGGAAATCGGCCAAAATAGCCTGTCTCCCGACATCGCTTACAACCCTTTGCGGCAAAGACTTGATGGGCCGTGGTCTTGGCATCCTTGGGCACCCATTTTGCTAATCTCAGATCATGGGAAATCGGTTCCTTACACTGAGGACAGAGCTGGCGCACTAACCTTTGAGCCAAGATGCCCAAAACCGAAGAGGCAATAAGGTAAGGATCAATCCCCATAGATAAAAGCCGGGTTACAGTAGAGGAGGCATCATTCGTGTGAAGGGTGCTGAGAACCAGGTGGCCTGTCTGAGCCGCGTGGAAAGCGATCTCCGCTGTCTCATGGTCTCGCATCTCCCCGACCAGGACCACATCCGGATCCTGACGCAGGATCGAGCGTAGCCCGGTAGCAAACGTCATTCCCGCCTTGACATTGATCTGCACCTGGTTGATACCAGGGACTTGGTATTCGACAGGATCCTCGACGGTGACAATGTTAGTCGTCCCGTCGTTGAGACGTGAAAGGATCGAATAGAGTGTTGTAGTCTTCCCGCTCCCCGTAGGACCTGTGCATAATATCATCCCCTGTGGATGCTGTGTTAGCTGGTGGATGGACTGAACGAGATGAGGGGAAAATCCAATATCCCCTATGGAAATCACACCCTTTTTCTGCTCCAGCAACCGGATGACTATCTTCTCGCCGTACATGGTCGGAAGGCTCGATATCCTCAGATCAACCACCCTTTTCCCCATCTTGATCTTGGAGCGACCGTCCTGCGGCCTGCGCTTGTCGGATATATCCATGTTTCCCATGACCTTGACCCGGGACAGCAAGGGCCCCTGAACATATTTGGGAACGTTCAGGATATCCCTCAAGACCCCATCAATGCGGTAGCGCACATGGACGTTGCTCTGAGCCGGCTCGATATGAACGTCAGTGGCCCTCGCCCTGACCGCGTCCTGAATTATTCGATCCACCAGGCGAATAACAGGGGCCTCGGACTCCAGGCCTTCCGGAAATTCATCCTCCTCTTCCTCTTCCTGATGGCCTTGAGCAAGAATCTCGATCTCCTCCGCGCCTATATCCTGGAGGACTTGATCCAGATCGACCTCTGCGACCAGGGTGGATGTACCGTAACAACTCTCGATCACTCCCGGCAACTCAGCTTCGGAGATCACGGCCACCCGGACGTTCAGCCCGGTCTTGAACCTGATATCCTTAACGACCTCGATATCGAAAGGGTTGACCATCCCTAGGGTGAGGATGTTCTGCATCCTCTCTAATGGCACAATGCCGTGCTTGAGCACCCAGCTTTCGGGGATGAGCTCTACGAGTTCACTCTCTACGTCGTGGTTCTGGAGACCAATTTCAGGGATTTTAAGACATGTAGCCAGCGCCTGACGGATTGCCTCCGCATTGACACCCAATGCGATCAAGATCTCGGTCAGGCGCCGACCTGACTTAACCTGCTGCTCCTGGGCCTTGACCAGGAGCTCTTCGGTCACGAGGGCGGCGTTGACAAGAACGCGACCTGATTTTTTTACGCTCTCTTCCATTTAGGCTACTTATCTATCCAGGCAAAAACGCCGGGGGGTTGGGGAAAGCAATTAGGGCAGAGCTTCTCGGCCTCCTTAATGGCATCGCTGCTATAATAAATCTTGGCGTCATCCTTCATTGTTATGGATTGATCACCACCCGTAGGCCCTATAAGAACTGTGCCAAAAATCTTGGCATTTTCCTTAAGCACCAGAGGGTCCGGATCTTCTCCCTCCGGATGGGTCTCACCCCCGGTTGTCCCAATATTGACGTTGACCACTATACCGTGAAATTCAAAATCGCCGTAAAGGTGGGTTCTCCCCTCAGTTATCAAGACCCCACTTCCTGTGACTAATCCATCCAAGTGGATATGGTCCTTTCCATCTTCCCTCAGGTAAGTAATCTGTGGAGAAGCATCGGTGCCAAGAGTGCAGGGGGAACTGCAATTAATCTTCAGGCCATCCAGGTATTTCACCGTGCTAGCGTTGTTATAGAAATTCACCGCTATCTGATTGACATCAAAGATATCGGTCGTGGTGGACACGCTGGGAACAATAGAAGGCGATTCTGAATACTCAGCACCCTGCACCAGGTTAAAATTACTAACCTCTAAGCCTAGTAAAAAATCAGTCTTTGCACCGGGGTTGATAACCGCCACTCCCTGGGCGGACTGGGCAGGACCAGCGCTTGTGCTATCAGCCCACCCATCGGAATCGCTATCAGTGTAGCTCGTATCGTCACCTGTAATGAACATGCCGGGGTTGTTGGCTTTATTAAAATCAGCATCCACTGAGCTGGCAGGAAGATAAAGTGCGCCGGGAGAAGTGAAATCCACCGCGGAGCGATTCACATAAGCCTGGACCTGTCTCTTGGTATCGTTCGGGCCATTGGCCGTCGAGACCAAGACCAGCTCAGGCGAATTGGACTCTACCGTTACGGTATAGCTGAAACCGGGAGCGGAGGGAAAAGAAATATCGGAAAGCAGATCGCACGGTGGCGGATTTTCCTCTCCACAGATAAGATTAAAATCATACCCTTTCGGGATCTCCGCCAGGGCGTGCTGCAACCCTGCATCTGCCACCTCTAAAGCCTGGGTTTCAAGCTTGAAATTGCTTGTAATTTTCGTATCGACCCTGCTCAAGAGCATACTGGCACCTACAAAAAGCATAATGATAGCCATCACGAGAATGGCTATAAAAAGGGCAAATCCCTCGGAGCTTTTGAGGATCTTCACAGAGGGTCCTTGATTGCCTCCTCACTCACCGCGAGCCGCAACCGATCGCGAATGAGGCGGAGTCTTACGGCGGTTTAGACGCAACATCAATGCCAATGGGTAGTCTGTATCATGTGGATTAACCTATTGAATTTTAAGGGAATTTTACCATGATGCTATTCTCAAAATGAGTCTATAAGTTAAAAGCGATGACAACTTTTGGCAAAATGTAAATCCCGTTGACAATTCTTGAACACAAAATGGCGGAGAGGGACTATCTATTCGTCTATGGGACCCTGCGGAAGGACATTTTTAACTCAGCACGGGTCCTACTGGCACAACACTCGGCTTTTGTGGGGGAAGCCACATTCAGGGGAAGGCTATATGATCTAGGCGGGTATGCAGGCCAGGATGGTGCCAAGACTCAATTCAATAGCTCTTTGGGGGGTATGCACTTGAGTCCAGTGACCCCAACGTGTAGTATCGCGAGGAATGGAGGACTATCCACGCACCCTCGGTGAATTCGAGCATTGGTTTGCGTCGGAGGATGCCTGTCGT
>JACZXR010000153.1 GCA_022571535.1 Deltaproteobacteria bacterium
GCATCAGGCCTCGCCAAAGAGCTGCTTTTACCGTGAATCGGCAACTCACCTCTAGTATAATTGCAGGCCGAAGATCAAAATGTCGGTAACTCCTGTCATATGGTGTCCAAAACCGCAAATGCCTCGAGCGTTTTTTCGGATCGGGGTTAGCAGTCATCTCCCATCAAGAGCTGATCGCTGATGGCTAATATAATTTTTACACCATATAACAAGCAGCCCAGTGGCCTTTTTGCTTTTCTACCAGCTCAGGCTCAGCCCCGGCACAGATTCCACCCGCCTTGGGGCAGCGATCCCTGAAGCGGCACCCCCCGGGCAGCTCAAGAGGGCTCGGCACTACCCCGGGTATTGCGTCCAGGCGCTTTTTCTTCTCCCCCCGTATTCCTGGAACAGAGTTCAGCAACCCCACGGTATAGGGATGGAGGGGGCGGGAAAAGATCTCTTCCGGCAGAGCCCGTTCGACGACCTTTCCCGCATACATGATTGCGACCTCGTGCGCCTGCTCGGCCACAACACCCAGGTCATGAGTGATCAACAGCAGGGCCATGCCGAGCCTTTCTTGAAGCTCTCTAATCAACTCCAGGATTTGGGCCTGGATCGTCACATCCAGGGCAGTAGTTGGTTCATCTGCTATCAACAGGCTAGGATTGCAAGAAAGGGCCATCGCTATCATTACCCTTTGGCGCATTCCACCGCTCAACTGATGCGGGTAATCGCTGATGCGCGCCTCGGGATCGGCGATCTTCACCAGGTGAAGCATCTCGATGACCTTCTCTCTTGTCTTACGCCTGCCCAAGCCCTGGTGGAGACGGATCGCCTCCGCGATCTGATTTCCGATAGTAAAGACCGGATTGAGCGAAGTCATCGGCTCCTGAAAGACCATCGAGATTTCGTTGCCGCGGACCTTACGCATCTTTTCCCTATCCAGCTTTAACAGATTCTGGCCCCGCAAAAGGATCTCCCCGCCAACAATCTTCCCCGGAGGTGAAGGGATGAGACGCATGATAGACAGAGCCGTGACGCTCTTACCGCAGCCGGACTCTCCCACCAACCCCATGGTCTTCCCCTCCTCAATTTCAAAGCTCACCCCGTCCACAGCCCGCAACTCTCCGTCAGCGGTAAAGAACGAAGTTGTCAGGTTTTTGACCTCGAGCAGACTTGCCATAAAAAGAACTGATCATACCCGATAGACGAAGGCCTGGCAATTACCCGGCCATCCTATCCCTGTGAGCCCCGAAGTCTCGGGTCCAGGGCATCGCGCAGTCCCTCTCCGACCAAATAGTAAGCGAGCACGGTGACAAAGATGGCCACCCCCGGGAAGACCGCCAGCCACCAAGCAAAGGTATTGCTGCGCGCCTCATTCAGAATAGAACCCCAGGTCACCAGATCGGCCGGGACCCCGATTCCGAGGAAGCTCAAACTGGACTCTACCAGGATTGCCGCAGCAATTCCAAGGACTACAGAGACCATCACTGGAGCCAAGGCGTTGGGCAGGATATGTCGAAACATGATCTTGCGGTTGGAAACTCCCAGGGCAATGGCAGCCGTGACATAATCCAGATTCCGAATCATTAAAAATTCGTTTCGAGTAAAGCGAGCAATCCCCACCCAACTGGTTAGTCCAATGATGGTCATGGTAAGAAAAATGCTGGGCGGCAGGACTGCCGCTATGGTAATCAAAAGGAAAAATGTGGGTATGGCCAACATCAGCTCAAAGAGCCGTGAAATAACCAGATCCACCCAGGAGCCAAAAAATCCCGCCAGTGCCCCGAGAACTATCCCGATGACCAAAGAGATGCCTACGGATACAAAGCCAATGGAGAGGGAAACTCTTGATCCGTGGATAATCCCGGCCATCACGTCGCGCCCAAGCTTATCCGTACCGAGCCAGTGGTCTAACGATGGATCCGCAAACGGAGCGGCGAGGTCAACGCCGTCTGACCGATAGGGTACAGGAGGGAAGAGTGCCCTCTCCGCGCCCAGGTCTCTATAGTCAACATTAAGGATCTCGGGTGGCCATTTCCCGACCCCAAGCTTGACCAGGTAGCCTCGAAAGATGGGGAAATAGTCCTTCCCACGGTAGCGCATATAATAGGGCTTATCATTGGCCAGAACGTCGGCCAGGACAGCTACGGTCAAAAGCCCAAGAACCATGTATAGCCCCCCCACCGCAAGGCGGTTGCGCTTAAACTGCCTCAGACGTTAGACCAGAAACCGCTACGGCCTGCTCTACCGACAGCCATCAGTCCTCACCCTTCCCCTCCAATCATGTCTGCCTGCGTCCAAAGGCGATCCGCGGGTCGACCACGGAGAGCAAAATATCAGAGATTAGAATGCCGACTAGGGTTAGCAAGGCACTCACCGTAAAAAGCGCCATAACCGTGGGGTAATCCCGGGCCAGTACCGCTTGGTAGCCCAGTTGGCCTAAACCGGGGATGGAAAAAATCGTCTCGATAATGATACTTCCCCCAACCAAGCTGGGCAGGATCGAAGCCAATATAGTGACCATAGGGATCAGGGAGTTCCGCAAGACGTGCTTATAAATAACGATGCGTTCTGAGAGCCCCTTGGCCCTTGCCGTGCGGACGAAATCCTGGCCTAACACCTCCAGCATTCCGGTACGCATGTAGCGTGACAAACCCGCGAAGCCTGCGTAAGAGAGCAGGACCACCGGAAGAAAAAGGTGCCAGGCCTGATCCTTCAGCCTCTCCCACAACGGCCAATCCGTAGAATAATCAATAGAGGTGAGCCCTCCCGGGGGGAAGAGATAGAGGAAGTCCCCACCACCGAGAAAAATAATGGCCATGGTGGCAATCCAAAACGATGGCAGGGCAAATAGGGTGAAGGCCATAAACGTCGTCAATTGGTCCCCGACAGAGTATGAATGGGTTGCAGAATAAATTCCCAACGGAATGGCAACCAAGTAGACGAGTAGGATCGATAAAATACTCAGCTTGATGGTGACAGGGAGGCGCTCGAGGATTTTACCTATGACCGGCTGATTGTCTTTGAATGAGTCTCCGAAATTCAGCGTAAACAGATTTTTCATCCACAACCCATACTGAACGTGTAGCGGCCGGTCGAGGCCGAATTGTGCCCGCCATTCGGCCAACGCCTGATCGACAGTGCCCCGTTTTTCCAGCGAGATCCCTGCCTCTACTCCGGCGCCAAGGCCGCCACCTGCGCGCAGCTCCGCCGGATCGCCCGGGGCCAGGTGGATAATCATAAAGCTGATCAACGTGACCCCGATAAACGTAGGAATAAAGAGAAAGAAGCGCTGCAATATATAGCGCCACATCTTTAACCCTACCGAGCCGTAGGTCGGCTGGAATATTTCTGGGATGAACGTGGGACCCACCACTCGAGGGGCCGGAGGCCGCCGATGGGAAGCACCTCCACGCCTCGTAAGCGCCGGTGGACTGCAGAGATGGACTTGCCCATAAAAAGAAAAGTGTAGGGCTGCTCATCGTGGAGAATTCGCTGGAATTCGCGGTAAAGCTCAATTCGCTTCTTTGGATCAAACTCCCGCCGGTATTCCTCTAGAATTTTGTCGACGCGTGCATTCTTGTAGCTGATCATGTTGGAGCCTTTGTTCTCCGCTTGGGAGGAATGCCAGACCTGAAAGGAGTCCGGATCACGGACGCTCATGGCCCAACCTAGGACCATCGCATCAAACTTATGGTTCTTCACATCGTCTAGGAAAATGGTCCAATCCAGTTGCCGCACGGTAACCGAGATGCCGTGCCTCTTGAGCTCATCCTGGAGAGTCAATACCACACTTTTGCGTATCGTGTTTCCAGAATTGAATTTAATCTCAAACCGGAAGGGCGTGCTCTTGCCGTCAATAACCTTGTCGAGCACGCCATCACCGTCCGTGTCCTTCCAGCCGGCCTCCCTCAACAGCCCGAGGGCCTTCTCGGGGTCGTACGGGTAACTGGCTAGCGTCTCGTCATACTCGGGACGAAAACGATAGATCGGGCTATCGATCACTTGACCAAAACCGAACAGGATCGTCTTGACCAACTGTTTTCGGTTGGTGAGATAGGTCATCGCCTTGCGGACCCTCTTGTCACGGAAAATCGGATGGGCATTGTTCCAACCAATATAGGTGAACCCCGGAGAGAAATAGAGGAGCTTCTGGTAGTTTTTCCGAAACCTCTTGCTCTTCGTTTGGCGCAGGTGCTGCAAGGGCTGTAGATTCATCGTGTCCAGGCCACCACTTTTTAGCCTCACCAGAGCAGCGTCCAGATTGTTAATAACCCGGTAGCGGTAGACATCGAGATAGGGCTGATCAATTCCTGGCTTTCCCTTTCCCCAATAAGTTTGATCACGCACCAGGATGACCTCTTGCCCGGTCTTCCAGCTCTGGAACTTATAAGGACCGCTCCCCATCGGATTTCGGTTGTAATTCTTATTAAAATTATTGGCGAAGCGCCTCACGTTGTCAGGCAACCGAGAGCCCCCGCGGCTGAGCTCGCGGACGGTCACATCTTTAAGGAGATTTTCCGGATCATAGAAATGGCGCGGCAGGACATCAATTCCACCGAGCACATCCTCATTGAGAAAATAGGGCTCCTTGGTGATAAAGCGAACCGTATAGTCATCAACCAGCTCTGCATCCACCACGGAAGCATAGTAAACCCGGATGAAGGGAGCATTGACCAGCGGACATTTGAGCGCCTTGATGCTGAAGAGGACATCTTCGCCGGTCAGGGGATGACCGTCCTGAAAGGTGGCGTCGCGCCGGATCTTAAAAGTATAGGTGAGCTTGTCCTTCGAGATGACGGGTCGTGATTCTGCCAGCAGGGGCTTAAGCTCAAGCGTGCGCGGGTCGCGGGTAAGAAGGCCCTGAAAAATATATCCCAGGATTGAGCTGGCGCCGGCATCGTTGCTGGTGAGCGGATTGAGTTGCTCAGGGTCACTCAGCATATGCACAAGCAACCAGTCCCCTATCACTGGGCCAGCCGTTTGCTCATCATAGGCCCTCTCTGCCCCAGCGATCAGGAGCAGCCCCGCTAGAATTACCCCAATTAAGACCCTTCTCCAAGCCATCAGACCTCCTCCCCTATCCCCCCAGCTTAGCCGCCAAGAGAATCAAGGGGGTATTCTCTTACATGACGGGGCTTCTGCTGCACGAAGAGGGAGGCGGAAAGGGCAACGTTCACCTCTGGCTCCTGGTAGCGGATTTCAAGGCGTTCCTCCTGAGACCCATAAGATTCCAGAGAAATCCTTAAAGGGAACGGACCGACGGGCGTAGAGATAAAATCAGAGAAAACTGCACTGAGCTCTACCTCCCCATCGGGACCCACGCGCTCCCAACCAATAGGAATCCCCATATCGGGGTCAAAAGTTACCACTTCACTCCCTCCCCCTGACAGCGAGCGTTGTATACTCAGATTCTCCCCCTCCCAAGGCCACTGGATCTCCACTGGAGGCAAACCCATCAGAAGAGACGTCAAATCTCTCAACTCCAAAGGGATCTGGATGTAGCGAGCAAGATTTTTCTTCGATGCCCTTCCCCGATAGAAAGTCCCCTCACGAGGATAGAACCCTACCACCTCATTCCCATCCACCGTCAAAACCAAGATCGCGCCCAACAGAGAGAGTGTCTCCATGCGCAAACGGTCAGGTCGGCGCACCAGAAAGGCTCCTTGAATTGAACCTTTTTCTTCAGTTTTCCAATAGGTGACCCTTGCCAGACTGCGCAGGGAACGAAACCGATCAATCCTTTGGGCAAGAATCTGTACCAGCTCCCGCGTTCCATGCCTCTGGGAGGAGAAATCGATAGATAGGGAAGGAGTCCCATGACCTATCGGCGCACAACTCCAGAATCCTACGAGAATTCCCGCAACGACAAGAAACCCGGCGTGTGGCGAAGAAGCCTGTATCTTCTCCCACCGAGACGCCCTCAAGTCTTGTCCTCCAGGAGCTGGATTTTCTCCCGGATTCTCTTTAACTGCTCCTCTTCCTTCGATCTGTTCAGTGCATCCCGATAGCGTTTGACGGCCTGTTTCAGCCTCCTGAGTTTCTCATAGACATCCCCGAGGTGCTCGATAATGGTGGGGTCATCAATCGCCAAACCCACCGCCTGCTCCAGATGTTTCACAGCCTGCTGATAATCGCCCTTTTGATAATAGACCCAGCCCAAGCTGTCGATATAAAATCCGTCGTTGGGCGCAATCTTGATGGCCTTTAGAATCAGCCCTTCAGCCTCCTCGAGACGAACACCCATCTCGGCATAGGTGTATCCCAGATAATTCAGGGCGGCCGCGTTCTTTGGGTTGAGCTCGA
>JACZXR010000154.1 GCA_022571535.1 Deltaproteobacteria bacterium
CTAAGCGCCGCTCGCTCAGCCACGGTCAAATCGGGCGTGTTGATTTCGACTGCTCCGTCTTCGCTGGTGGTCAGGCGCATCTCGGTGGATTGTTTCCCGATGGTGGTCGCGATGTCAGCCAGGGTTATCGGCCGGAAGGCGAAACGCTCCATTTTATTGCTCCACGTAGACTTTTAGATCGTTGATTTCGATCGTCTGGGCGGCTGCGTCTCCGCCGTTGTCTGCTTCAATCTGGGAGGGGGCCCGCATCACCTCTTGGTAAAAACGCGCGATCCCTTTGGCCGCACCTGCCTTTACCTGAAACTCAACGAAGGGCATGCCGAGAGACATGTCGCCGAACCTGGGCGCCGGGGCGTAGCATCGGAAGTGATTGCCCCACGGGCAGGTGACCGAAACACTGTCATCCTCGACAGACCAGGCAAAACGGCTGCCTGCCAACCGGTCCTGCACCGCCTTGAGGCGCCCCTGTAACAGATCCAGATCCGGGACCACGACTCCAATTTGACCCGGGACCACCTGCGCGCTTCTGGTAGGGAGGTGAAATTGTTGCTCCCCCACGTTGATCCACATGTTTTCCAGGCCGACCGTCAGGTAGGGGTCACGGGTAAATCCGAGCCCGACCACATAAAAGAGCGTAGCCATGGCCTGGTCCGGGACCTGCACATTGACGTGTTCCAGCAATACAATGTTGCCAACGTCCTCGTCGGCATAGTCGCGCGTGGCCTTCATCATTGCCCTCCTCCAAATAGGGAAAGAGTATCCAATAGTAGCTCTAAAAGCCAGGTCTCACTGAAGCTTAGTTAAAATGGAAAGCGGATGATATCTCGCAATGGCGGTGAAATCTCTGTCCTTATGGAGAAGGAAAAGGCGATGACGAATAGCTAAGACAGCTATCAGGCAGTCAACGGGGCTGTGAATGGTTAGCCCCCGTCTCCTCAGACCCCGATAAACGTTGGCAGCATCCACATGGTCGGGAAACTGAGCGTCAATCTTGGGAAAAACAAACAAGAAATCTCTAACGGACCGGTATTGGGAATCGTCTCGGATACCTTGCAGGATTTCCTGGATAATAACCCCGGCAATGAAAATGTGCTCTCTCCGGTTTAGGCAATCTTTCAGAAGAGTGTTCTCACGGGAAGGTTCAGCGCGAAAGAAATCGATCCAGGCAGAGGTATCAATCAATATTCGCAAATCTGCCTTTCCTCATCTCCCGCAGATCTCCCTCCCACATGACCTTGCCCTCCAAGGCCAGTATCCCCTTTACCTTTTCGCGTCGAATGACCTCTCTGAGTGCAAAGTTAATAAGCTCCTTCTTGGTTTTTTTATTAAATAATCTCATCCCTTCCTTGACCAACTTCTCGTCCAGTTCGATATTCGTCCTATGCATGACTCCCTCCGTTCGGCAGATATACACCAATTTACAGTTATTTGTGTATAGAATCAAGTCTCATAGATTTGGCTAGGCTCGTTCGCCTCGTTAGAATAACAAAGAAGCGCCACCCCCTGACAAGGAGAATTGTTGGCATTTACCAACCTAAGAATGAGCTGGAATATTCGTCAATCTGATCTTTTGCTGGTTAAGCACTGTGGCCTGCGGCCTTAATATGACCCCGCCTATATTATCGTGGCTCAACAAGAGGAGGGCATGGAGAGCCTGATGTGGCTCCCGAGAGAATCGTTCTAATCCAACCTATAGGGAATCTGGCGGGGGCCGTAGCCCTGCCAATACTTTTTGTTGACAGGATCATACCTGCCCTGGAGAAAGCCACCGGCCTTTTCGGCGCGCACGATGATTGCCACAGTCCGTTCATCCCCACTCTCCTCTGCATGGATCTGCCAGGGGCGAACCAGGTCGATATCTCCAGGCCCCACACGAATATGATCAGTGTTTTGCACCTCGGCATAATCAGGCCTGGAGCCGTCGTCCAGGCGTTTGTATCGTTCGATGTTCTCGCTGCCGTCCAACACGCCATAGAGCGTCCAGTTGTGTGCGTGGTCGTGAATACTGGTCCGGGTGTTGGGGGCCTTAACTAGTCCATTGATCACAAATCCGAAGTCAGGGTCTTCGTAGAAGAGAAGGTTCTCTGCCCGCTCAGCTTGAGCACACTTTGGCCATTTCTTCGACTGAGCCTTTATCACCGGATCTGATAGCAGTATGCGCAACAGTGGAGCAAGCCTCTGCCAGCGCTTTTCCACGTCTTGCTCCTCAACAAACAGTGACCGCATTGAGGTAATAAATTGTCCCATCGCAGATTTTGTTTGAGAAACCATAGAGCCCTCCTATCTTACTAACAACTATTTATCCAGTCGGGATCAAGCTCCATAGTGGATTGACAAGATTAAGAACTTTCGAGCCACTCTTCGTGTACATCCACGTAAAGCTTGTCATCAGTCTGTGTTCCGAAGATCTCCCTGATGTCAAACATGACGGTATAAAGCGGAGGGTAAAGGCTTCGATGATCACGAGGGTTGTTAATCACGCCATGGACATCGACAACCACTCCGATTTTTCCTCTGACATATACGGGTGTCCTGGGGTTCCCCAGCGGATTCTCCTGCTTGACTGTCACCTGATCGCCGACTCTAACCATGGTCCTCTCTATGCCAACGCTGCCGATTAACCCCGATCCGAAATTAATCAGTCCAACAAATCCTCACTAATGCACATCAGGCAGCAACAAAGACCTGTTTGTAGTGTGAACGGGCAACTCACCTCCAGTATAGTTGCAGCCCGAAGATCATAATGTCGCTAATTGCTGCCATATGTTGCTCCAAACGGGGTATGCCTCAATTATTTTTTTCGGATCGGGGTTAACAATTACCAGGTCATGGCGCAGGGCGAACCTGTTGGAATTCTTTTGCTTCTGCAAGGCTAGAGGGATGAAGCGGCTCCCCGGCGCCGATGAGACTATCTACTGTAACCAGTTTGGCAAGCTCTTCTTCTTTCATTCCATGTGTGCCTGAGGGCCTTCTCGGAAGAACCATGTAACGAACATCGGAGGTACTGTCATGCACTCTTACCTCTATACTCGAAGAAATCTTAAGGCCGAACATCTCCTCGAGAGTCCCCCTCGGGTCTGCAATGATCCTCTTCTTATAGATGTCATGCTTGTACCACCACGGGGTGTCTCCCAAGAGGTCGTGAGGATAGCATGAGCACAAGGTGCAGACTACGACGTTGTGGACCGATTCCGTGTTCTCAACCACTCCCAGCTTACCCAAACGACCCGGCGCGATTCCAAGCTCCCTGACCACCTCCCTTCCTTTCTCGATAAGTCTAGCCTTGAAACCTGGATCTACCCAACACCTGGCAACGATCCTAGCCCCGGTCCAGACGTCCGGCGTTCTAAGGGCCTCCCTTCTCTTATTCAGCTCATCCTCACTTGCAAGTCCCTTCTGGATCAGTGCATGAGTAAAGGCATCGAGGAGCATCTGGTAGTCTCTCAAATCTCCCTCTAGCCTTTCTAGCCGCTCCTCAAGATCACCGTGGTGTTCCTTTTTGGCTATGCGGAAGAACTCGTCGTAATCACCTCTCTCCTTCCTCGTATCCTCTATGACCATGTCTAATCCCTTGACCGAGGACGATGAAATGAGCCCTATTCCTTTGACATAATCGTCTAACCCATCTTCGACGGCCCTGATGCGAGTAACAAGATCCCTTCCACGGCCATCGCCTCCACCAGAAAGCTTGCGGGTCGACTCTATGGAAGATTTAGCCTTCAGAATATCATAGAGGGTAACTAGCCCTCTCCTCGCTGAATAAAAGATGCGTGGCTCGAACCGTTTGGTCCTGTAGTATTCGAGGTCTTCTTCAACAGCTCTCACATGCGCCTCGTAATCATGCATGTGAGACTTTGCCTCATCCGCGGTCTTGGCCACTTTCACTCCCCCCTTTTCTCTCGTAGTCAAACCTGTAGAGAAAGACTGTTCATCCCAAGCTAATGGGTCTCGAACACTTCCTTGTACTCGGCCATCTTGGCCTTAACGGCCTCGATCTCCGCCTGCGTCGGATTCTCGGGGTTAGCAGCCGGCGGCAGGCTCCCGAACTTCATCAGGCAAGCCATCAGCAGAAGGCGCGCCTTGGTGGAAGTCAGGTTGCTGCCCGCGATAGCCAGGGGATCGCGTTGGGGATCTACCGGCCCCTCGGCGTTTCCGCGCCCAACCTTTACCACGGGCATACCGCTTAGCATCGCCCTTTTCAGGGCTGCATCAACCGAGTTGCTCATCGAGCCGAACGGAGCCGACCCCTCGGCCACAAAGCCCGCCAGCGGGGCCTCCTGCAGGTTCTTCTCTATTCGCGCCAGGATATCCACCTCTGCGGCCGGGTCGCCGGAGCTGTCCTCAGGAAGATAGCGGGCATGTTTTACAATCGTGACCTTTGGGATCGCCGTCGCGACCAGATCGCCGTGTTCGTCCCTGATTCGCACGGCAACCTTTGTATTTCTGCCGCCTACGCGCCGTGTGCCCGTTGTCGATTCAGGTAGGTGGGTCATGTTCACCTCTGAGGTGAACGTATGCCGCTTGACGGTCTTAAAAGTCAGGGCCGGCGGGCCGGGCTGGCCCATCGTCCCCACGATACCCCCATGACCTCCAGTAGCCACGTATCCGCCTGGCCGAGCATCACCCTTCTGAACATCCCGTGCGGTAAAGATCTGCTCGTCCTGGATGACGACCCCGCCAACACAGTTGCGGCCGTTTCCGTCTGCCCAAATGCGCGAGATAATGTAGTCTACCGAATCGATGATGTTGCGGTCGCCATCGTTGCTGACCGAGCCATGCGGACGTTGCGAGGCGTTACCCACAATCGGAACCTCGGTGTCGATTAGCAGATTGAGCCAGTAGCTCGTTTCCTCGACAAATGGGCTCCCCTCCAGCCAAATGGCCCCTGCATACTGGCGGCTGGCCATAGCCCGCTGCACGATGTTGGTCAGGCGAGCCAGGACGGCCATCGGTGGCTCCCGCCTGAGGTAGCCGGGGCGGTAGGGGAAGAATTCCTCGCCCAGTGTTTCTGGCGGAATATCACCCTGGCCCATGTCCATTCGCTCGGCCTCGGCAAGACCCTTCTTGTAGCCACCCGATGGTGCCGCACGATAAAAGTCGAAATCAGCGTTGGAAGAGAGGAGGCAAGTGACACCGTCGTCGCCAATCCCCAGGCGGTCGATCTCCTCAAACAGGCGGGAGGCTTCTGGATAGAACGGTTGTCGGCACTGTTCGGCCGACGCGGAGGGCCCCGTGCCATCGCCCTCCCATGCCTGTCCATTGACCTGCCTCCCCATGTAAGGTAGCGGGTAGAGCCCGTCTTGCGGCCTCAGGACAACCTCGGAGACAGGGACATCGCCTGGCCCCTGGCGCTCCTTGTGGAACACACCGGACGAATCAATGTAGCCATCGGGTGGGGCATACAGCTCGGCCGAATCGCGCTCCAGTGGATGAGCGCTGAGCTGTTCAATGTAGATCGTCACCGGGGCCGCGATACGCTGAGGCCGTAACGCGTCGAAACGCATAGCGCTTCCACCCGGGTTCCGACGGATCGGCAAACCGTACTTTTCACGAGCCTTATTGCTGGTTATCAGCGGCTCGGTGTTCGGGATAGTAGCCGTTGGTCCTGAGAAGACCGCGATCTTTGGCCTTGAAGAGACTCGCTGTTCTACCATCGTTCTCTCCTACTCATGCCACCCCGTAGGGCTCCCCACAATGGCGCACAACACATCCCAGGGTCTTGGGCCCTAAGGCCCTCGATTGAATACAATGCCTTGCGGCTAAGTCCCGACATCCCAGGAGGTTAGATAGGTCTTCTGTTTCTGGGTAAGCGTGTCCAAGTTAACCCCCATGCTGGCAAGCTTTAGTCGCGCTACCCAATTGTCCACCGCATCGGGGACGTCATAGACCTGCGGCTTGAGCTTTTTCCGGTTCTTCACCGCCCACTCAGAGGCCAGGGCCTGGGTTGCAAAACTCATATCCATGACCGAGGCAGGGTGCCCTTCGGCAGCTGCGAGATTAATCAGTCTTCCTTCCCCCAACAAGTAGATCGTTTTCCCTCGAGACAGGGTATAGGCGTCCACGTGGTTTCTGACATTCTTTTCTCGCTTTACCGCCATCTGCTTGAGGCCCTTGATGTCAATCTCGATGTCGAAGTGGCCCGAGTTGCAGAGGATAGCCCCATCCTTCATGAGCCGCAAGTGCTCCTTACCGATGACATGCATGTCACCGGTCAAGGTGACGAACACGTCACCCACTTTGGCGGCCTCTTTCATCGTCTTC
>JACZXR010000155.1 GCA_022571535.1 Deltaproteobacteria bacterium
ATTGACAACCTTTTTCCCTATGATATTAGTGCCTTCGTAACAATACAGGAGGCTATTATGAAGCTCAGGACCATTGCGGTTATCAGTACCTTCACCCTCGGACTGTTCGCCGGGCCGTTTCCCACCGAAGCGCAGAAGGCGACGAAAATTCCGCAGGTAGTTTACATTTCAATGGGGTCCTCACGCACATCTTCGGGCTTTAAAGCATTTCGGCAAGGGCTGCGCGAACTCGGCTATGTGGACGAACAAAATATCGTCCTCGTGACCCGAGGTGCGCGTAGAGAGCGCGATCGGCTTCCTGCTTTCGCGACTGAGTTGGTACGGCTCAAGGTTGATGTCATTGTCACCTCGGCAGCGCCGCCAGCGGTTCGTGCTGCGCAGCGGGCAACCCGGACGATCCCTATCGTCATCGACTTTAAGGCGTACCAACTCAGCAGCTAGGTCGGGGAGCCGCTCCAGATTACCCTCTGCGTAACGGTACTCCTTATCTGACCTCCATCTCACCCAGCCAGCCGTGAGCCTTCAAGTAAAGGCTCTGGAAAACGATCTGGGTCTCCCCTTGCTGGAACGGGGTGGTCCTAAGCTCCGCCTGACACAGGCCGGCGAGGCCCTCTACCGCTGCGCCGTCTCGATACTCCATGCAAAGGATGAGGCTGAAAGGGCTATCGATGAGTTGAGCGCGGCAACCAAGGGGAAACTTATCCTCGGAGCCAATACCACCGGGGGCATGTACATCCTTCCCCGGATTGTAAGGGCTTTTAAGGAACTTTATCCCCAAACGGAGGTCATTTTTCAGATCGAGTCAACGGAATGGCTTTACGAAAAGATTCTCCAAAACGTTGTGGACATGGGACTTGTCGGCGGCCCCACTGAGGACCGTCGGTTTGGAGTGGAGCCGATCTGCCTTGACCACGTGGAGCTCATCGTCTCTCCCTCCCATCCCTTTTCCTCCCTTGCGAAGGTTTCCCTGAAGGATCTTAAACCCCAGCCCTGTATCCTTCCCTTGCAGGGGTCACGAACACGCCAGCTCGTAGAGCGCAGGCTCAAAGAGGCAGGTGTTACATTACGGATGGTCATGCAGCTTCCTGGAACCGAGGCGGTAAAAAAGGCCGTGGAGGCCAACCTGGGCATTGCTTTTGTCTCCAGATACTCTGTGGAGAATGAGTGCACCCTCGGCAAGCTCAAGATCATTGCCATTGAACGCTTTGACCTTACTCGGCATATGGAACTCATCTACCGAAAGCAGAAGTACTTCTCCCCTGTGGCCCAGCGTTTTCGAGAGTTTGCTTATGCCTATGCCCAACAACACCTGACCCAGCCCCGCCGAAAAGTGAAACGAGTGATAAAACCCGTTGATTGAGCCATAAACGAATCTTTATAGTAAACGAGATGATTATTTATTTGCCTTCTATGCCCTCGTTGTCTAGAATCTGCCGCAACAGAAAGGACGGAGCCTTTTGACATTGTTTTAGACGAGATATGCGGGATAGTAAGGAACCAAGATGGCCTTAGTGAATCCACACGGTAAAGAAAAAAAACTGAAACCTCTCCTCCTTACGGGGGACCAATTCAGAGAAGAGAAGCAAAAGGCCAAGAGTCTGCCCCAAGTCATGTTGACGTCCAGAGAGACCTCAGATCTCATCATGTTAGGCATTGGGGCCTTTACCCCCCTTGATGGATTCATGACAAAGGAAGACTGGAAGGGCGTTTGTGATGACTACAGGACGAGCCAAGGTATTTTCTGGCCCGTTCCCATTACTCTGTCAGTCCCCCGAGAGCAAGCGGATCGATTGAAGGACGGCCAAGAGGTTGCTTTGACTGACGAAGAAACCGACGAGCTCATGGGGAGCATGACCGTTCAGGAAAAATACACGATTGACAAGACCTATGAGTGTAAACAGGTCTTTAAGACCACCGATACGCAGCATCCTGGAGTGGCCAAGTTGATGGCCCAAGGTGAGGTCAACCTGGCCGGGACGGTGAAGGTGTTCAGCGAGAGCTATTACCCTGAGCTCTATAAGGACGTCTATTTGCGCCCGGCACAGACGAGGGAGATTTTTCAGAACAAGGGATGGAACACCGTTGCCGCATTGCAACTCAGGAATCCAATGCATCGCTCTCACGAGTATTTGGCGAAGGTTGCCATAGAGATCTGCGATGGCGTGTTGATCCACCAATTGATCGGAAAGCTCAAGCCTGGTGACATCCCTGCCGAGGTTAGGGTGAGGGCTGTCAACGCATTGGTGGAAAACTATTTTGTCAAAGATACCTGCATCCAGGCTGGGTATCCCATGGAGATGCGCTATGCCGGCCCCCGCGAGGCGTTACTCCACGCCGTGTTCCGACAGAACTATGGGTGCAGTCACCTTATTGTGGGACGGGACCATGCGGGGGTCGGGGAGTACTACGGACCTTTTGATGCCCATCGAATCTTTGATGAGATCCCCAAAGACTCTCTGGAACTTCAACCTCTAAAGATGGACTGGACCTTTTACTGTTATAAGTGCAACGGGGTCGCTTCCATAAGGACCTGCCCTCATTGTAAGGAGGACAGGCTGCTCCTAAGCGGTACCATGTTAAGAAGGATGTTGTCCGGCGAGGAGGAGGTCCCTGATCATTTCAGTCGACCCGAGGTTCTCACAATCTTAAAGGACTACTATGCAAAGCTGGATGAAAAAGTGGAGGTGAAACTCCATAAGTACGCAGAGGGTGAAAAGTAGAATCCAGGAGGAAAGATATGCCAACCTACGTCAATCCGAATAAATGCGACGGCTGCAAGGCCCTGGACCGGCCTGCCTGCCATCACATCTGTCCGACCGACCTCATGGTGTTGGACAAGGCCCTCGGGAAGGCTTACAACCAGGAGCCTGACCAATGCTGGGAATGCTACGCGTGCGTGAAAGTCTGTCCTCAGACAGCTATCGACATGCGGGGGTACGCAGACGTGGTGCCGTTGGGGGCGAGCCTCACGCCGCTCAGAGGGACCGACTCGATTATGTGGACGGTGAAGTTTAGGGACGGACAGACAAAGCGCTTCAAGTACCCTATACGAACGACCCAGTGGGGCTCCATTGATCCCGGCAAGTACGCTCTGCCTCCGACCCCGGAGGATATTAAAAGCCAAATGCTCTGCGGCGAGCCCAAGTGGCTGATGGTGGACCAGCTGCCCGTGATATCTTCAAAACTAAATAAGCGAGGTGAATGAGGGATGACGCAACCAGAGACTGAAACCGTCGAAACCGATGTGTTGATTCTCGGCGGGGGAATGGCCGGCTGTGGGGCCGCCTTTGAAGCCGCCCAGTGGGCTAAGGCCAAGGGGCTTAGGGTGATTATCGTAGAGAAGGCTGTCATTGAGCGAAGTGGGGCTGTGGCCATGGGGCTATCGGCCATCAACTGTTACATGGGGATGCGCTGGAATCAAAATAAGCCCGAGGACTTCGTTCACTATGTGCGCAATGACCTGATGGGGCTCTCCCGCGAGGACCTGGTCTACGACATTGCCCGGCACGTCGATTCATCGGTACACATGTTCGAGGATTGGGGGCTCCCCATCTTCAAGAACCCAGACGGGACTTACAAACGTGAGGGCCGCTGGCAGATCATGATCCACGGCGAGTCGTACAAGCCCATTGTCGCCGAGGCCGCAAGGTCCGCGGTGGGTGAGAACAATGTCTACGAGCGAATCTTCGCTGCCAGGCTTCTCCTGGACAGCAAGGTCCCAAACAGGATCGCAGGCGCCATCGGTTTCAGCGTTCGAGACAACAAAATCTACGTCTTTAAGGCCAAAGCTGTAATATCCTCTGCCGGGGGGGCCACAGGTGTTTTCCGTCCTCACGCCCACGCCGAGGGGTTGGGCCGGATCTGGTACGCCCCATGGAACACGGGGTCAGTTTACAGTCTCATGATCCAGGCGGGAGCCAGGATGACCCAGATGGAACACCGGCTCGTGGTGGCACGATTCAAGGACGGGTACGGCCCGGTCGGGATGTGGTTTCTGCTATTCAAAGCCCTCTTTAAGAATGCAAAAGGGGAGCTGGTAGAGGATAAGTGGGCCAATCTCCTTAACGAGTGGGCGCCGTACGGGACCAATAAGCCGATCCCGACGCCTCTGAGAAATCACCAGATGCTGACTGACTTCAGGGCAGGTGGTGGTCCTTTCTACCTCAGAACCGATGAAGCCCTGCAGCGGATGTTCATGGAAGCCCAAAATGACCCCAAGAAGATCCGCGAGATTGAGTCGGAGGCCTGGGAGGACTTTCTCGACATGACCATGTCCCAAGCCCTGATCTGGGCGTCTGACAACATCGATCCCGCCAAAACTCCGACCGAGGTCGTGTTGACGGAGCCTTACCTCATGGGCTCCCACGCTTCAGGCGTTGGGGCCTGGGTGAGCGGTCCGGAAGACGTAGCACCCAAGGAGTACTTCTGGGGTTACAATCGCATGACGACGGTCAATGGCTTATTTGCTGCCGGGGATGGTGTCGGTGGCTCCGCTCACAAGTTCTCCTCAGGCTCCTACACCGAGGGGCGCCTAGCAGGGAAAGCAGCGGTGGCCTATGTGTTGGACCAAGGAACGAGCCCAAACATCGACCAAGATCAAGTAGAAGCCATCAAGGTCGAACTCTGGAAGCCGTTTGAGAACTACGAAAAAGGGAAGGGCTCTTCCACCAGGGATGACATCAACCCGAACTACATCTATCCCAAGATGGCCCTCCACCGTCTCCAGAAGATCATGGACGAGTATGTGGCCGGGCTGGGGTCTCAGTTCATCACCACTGAGGCCATGCTGCTTAAGGGACTGGAGCGCCTCCAGGTCTTCAAGGAAGATCTCCAGCACCTAGCGGCCAGAGATCTCCACGACCTGCTCCGCTGCTGGGAGGTGTGGGACCGGGTATGGTGTTCTGACGCCCACATCCGGCATATGCTCTTCAGGCAGGAGACTCGCTGGCCTGGTTATTACTACCGAGCCGATTACCCGAAAATGGATGAACAGAACTGGAAGGTATTCACCAACTCCCGGTATGACGCAAAAACCGGTGAGTGGCACTTGCAGAAGATTCCCTTCCTCACCAACTTCGCGTAAATTTCTTGGGGGGTTGGTAGCTTCCTAGCCATGCGGCCCCCCTCTCCCAATTGAAAGGGGTAAGACTCAGTGATCATGGCTCAAGGGCCTATGAACAATCGGGTGTCTTCAGCGAAGGCGGTCCCCTCAGTTCATCGGAGCATCCTCGTAGTCGGTGGCGGCATCGCTGGTATCACAGCCGCAGTGGAATCAGCAGAGGCGGGGTATGACGTTCTCATCGTGGAGAAGGAGGCCTATCTAGGAGGGAGGGTAGCGCAACTCAATAAGTATTTCCCCAAGCTCTGTCCGCCTGCATGTGGCCTAGAAATCAATTTCCAAAGGATTAAAAAGAATCCACGGATCCGTTTCTTCACCCTGGCCGAGGTCGAAAGAATTTCCGGTGAGCCAGGGAATTTCAACGTGACCATAACGCAGCAGGCTCGCTACGTTAACGACCGCTGCACCTCATGCAATGCCTGTGTGGCGGTCTGTCCTGTGGATCGGCCTGATACCTTTAATTTTGGAATGGGAACGACCAAGGCCATTTACCTACCCCATACGATGGCATTCCCCATGAAATATGTCATTGATGATTCAGCCTGCGAGCTTAATGCCTGCGCAAAATGTGTTGATGTGTGCGAATACGACGCCATTGATTTGGACATGAAACCGAAAAGCTTCAACCTCAAGGTGGGGGCAATCATCATGGCAACCGGCTGGAAGCCCTACGAGGCGGCGCGGATTGATAACCTGGGCTTCGGCCGATATGCCGATGTTATCACGAACATGATGATGGAGAGATTGGCGGCACCGAATGGGCCTACCAAGGGAAAAATCGTGCGCCTCTCCGACGGAAAACCAGTGAACAGCGTGGCCTTTGTCCAGTGCGCCGGTCAGCGAGATGAGAACCATCTCGGTTACTGCTCTGGCATTTGTTGCCTTGGGTCTTTGAAGCAGGCGACATATGTCAGAGGGCAGAACCCAAATTCCAAGGCCTATATCTTTTACATAGACCTTCGAACTCCGGGCACCTACGAGTTCTTCTCTAAGAAGGTTCAAACCGACGAGAATGTGTCTGTGATGAAGGGGAAAGTCGCTAAAATTGTCGAAGACCCGGCAAGCAAGCAGCTGATTGTTGAGGCCGAGGATATACTCTCAACACATAAATTCAGGGTTAAAGTGGACCTGG
>JACZXR010000002.1 GCA_022571535.1 Deltaproteobacteria bacterium
CCCTTGTTGCTAAGGCGACTGCTCAGCTCAGAGAGGATTACGTAAAGAATCCCAACTTCGATTCTCGACTCCAATTGCAGGGAATCACCTGCGCCGCCTGTCATGTCCGGCAGCATCGACGCTTTGGCCCACCCAAAGCCGAAGGAGACGATGCTCGCAACTATCCGACCAATATGCCGAATCATGGGGGTGTTCAGCGGACCCCATACTTTGAGAGGGCTGAGTTTTGTAGAGGCTGTCATCAATTTGACCCGGAAAATACATTGTTGGTCAACGGAAAGCCGCTGCAGGACACCTATCGAGAGTGGAAAAATAGCATCTGGGGTAAGGATGGAGCCGCCTGTCAGGAATGCCATATGCCGGGTCGGCGCCACTTGTGGAAAGGGATCCATGATCCGGAAATGGTCAAGGGAGGGGTCCGGATAGAGGCGCAAATTAAAGGGGGCCCGACGAGTCCGGACGGCCCTCTCGAAGTCGAGGTAGAGGTGACCAATGCGGCTGTAGGGCATAAATTTCCGAGCTACATTACCCCAAAGGTGTTTGTCCGCGCTGTGCTTTTGGGCGAGTCAGGGAGTGTTTTGCCAGGGACCCAGCGGGAAGCTACTATTGGCTGGGATGTGCGCTCTGATACTGGGCAATGGAAAGAGTACTTCGATACGCGCGTTGCGCCAGGCGAGAGTTTTCGACACACCTTCAAATGGGGTCTCACCCTCCAGGCACGGGAGGTCAGGGTATGGATAGAGGTTCACCCAGATTACTTCTATCACGTCCATTTTTATCCAGCTTACCTAAACGGTGGGGGTTTATCCCCCGAGGGCAGAAAGCTGGTAGAGAAGGCCCTGAGTGAGTCTGGACGCACCTCTTATATCCTCTTTGAAAAGCGCATTCCCCTTAACTGACCTTGGAAGCGCCTCGCTCCTTCTGCACTTCCTCGCAGCTTAAGAATCTGTATTATTCGGGAACTTTCCATTCGGTAAAACCGTTTTATTTATTAATAAGCCACATAAAGTGGACAGGACCCTATCCCTTCGCTAGAATGCCTGCGTGGCATGGAAGGGGAAAAGCAGGGTTGAGAGGAGGGAGAGCTTCTCTCATGAGGCTATAGGACATCTCGATCATTTATACCGAGTGGCCTTTCACCTGGCTAAAGAGCAACCGGAGGCTCGGGACCTTGTTCAAGAAACCTATGCACGTGCTCTTGATTCCTTTGAGCAGTTTAGCCCTGGAACCAACATGAAGGCCTGGTTGACGCGCATCCTCTATAATTTCTTTCTCGATCGCTATCATCAGAACAAAAAGTGGGTGCCGTTGGAGAAACAGAGTTTGGCAGACGAGGAAGGATCGAATTACTGGGAAAGGGTGGCCGGAGATGATCCAGGTCCAGAAGGTCATATCCTCCTTAAGGAATTGAATGTTAAAATCAGTGAGGCCTTGAAGAAGATCCCGGAGGAATTTCGCGCACCCATTGTTTTGGTGGACATGGGAGAACTCTCGTATGCCGAGGCATCCCAGGTACTTTCCTGTCCACTGGGTACCATTCGCTCCCGCCTTTCCAGGGGTCGAAGATACCTACACAAACACCTTAGAGGGTATATGGGCGTAGAAGTCCAAGAAAGAAGGAAAAGGCAAAGATGAATTGCATAGAGGCCGAAATGCTTATCGCAGCTATGGTCGATAGCGAGCTATCCGACCTGGAGCGAGATGCCACAGAGAGTCATGTCAAGAATTGTTTGAGGTGCCAGTACATCTATAAGGCGGAGCAGGAATTGAAAAGGCAGGTCCGCTTGACTGGATCCAGGATCACCGCTCCAGCTGACCTCAAGGAAAAGATTCTATCCGATCCCCGCATCTTTCCGGGGATGGCCGAGTCGCCTCGTGGCTGGAAGGGACTATTTAGGCCTGTCAGAGTCGTGTTTCGGCCGGCGTTTGCCCTGGCCTTCCTTGTGCTGCTGGTTCTCCCTACATTCTACCTGATGTGGCCAACAGCTCAGTCCGTTTCCTTGGCGGCTTTGGAGACTCACGAACAGATCCTGGCCGGTGATATCCCTTTTATCAGGTCCGGAACCCAAGATGAGGTCAGGGAGCGACTGTATCGATCTGTGGAGAAGAGATTTGCCCCAATGGGATATGACCTCTCGCCGGTGGGTCTAAGGGCTGTCGGGGGATTGGTCCATGAAGTCGCAAGCCAAAGGATTCTCGTGACTGTTTATGAAGGTAGGGGTCCCTCTCTCAGCTGTTTCACTTTTTTAGACACAGATGGAGGTGCCCCGCCAAACGCCCATCTCTTTTTTGACCCTGAGAAGAAGATGAGCTTTTATACGTTTTCCAACGGGCGCACGAACGGGGTGATGCAACGGGTAGCGGGGCGGGTCTGCATCTTGGTTTCCAAGATGCCGATGCAGGAACTCCTTGCCTTAGCTCGGTCCTTTGCACAACCGAGCTAACCCCGATCCGACAAAAAAACCAATGCTGAACTCGGTGAAAGCACCATTGCTCCTAGGCATCAAACAATCCCGTATCGGGTCAATATTTCGGATCGGGGCTAAAAGTTGAGTCAGGTGAACTATCCATCGTCCCTATTGCTGACCCTCTCACTTTTGTTATGGGTGCCGCATTTTCTTTCTGCCGCAGATCTGCGTCCGGAGGATATCGTTACCATTCTTCCCAAAGATGCAATTCCGGCCATTCTCTCCCCTTCGTTCGAAGAGGGGAGCAAGGTCTCCTGGTTAAAAGGGAAAGAGTTCGTTATAGGCATTGAGATCGGTGGGGATAGCCGCGCCTATCCCGTACCGATCCTAAGCCGCGTTGAGATCGTCAACGATAGAGTGGGCGGTATTCCCATCGCGGTCACCTGGTGACCCCTCTGCTATACGGCCATCGTGTATGACCGTAGAATTGCAGGCAAGGAGCTAACCTTTGGGGTCTCCGGTAAACTCCATGCTAATTCTCTGATCATGTATGATCATCAAACAGACAGCCTGTGGAGCCACCTGGTCGGGTCAGCTGTAACCGGATCACTGAAGGGAGAAAAAATCAAGCCTATAGAATCCATGTTCACCCGTTGGGAGACATGGAAAAGGCTTTATCCCGGGTCCAAGGTTTTAACCTCCGGGCGCACTTCTTTTTTCGGTTCGCTCCGAGACCCCTATGAGTCCTACTATCGCTCATCTGACACCGGCATCATCCCCACCCGTCTGTCGGACAACAGGATTTACCCAAAGGAATTCGTGCTTGGGCTGGTGATCCATGACAAAGCCAAGGCCTACCCCTTTTCTGTCCTGAGCCGTCGACCTGTAGTCAACGACATATTTGAGCGGGTCCCTCTTCTGGTGGTCTTTGACAAAGAGAGCGCAACAGGAGTGACTTTCAGGCGTAAAGTAAAAGGTCAGACCCTTTCCTTTAAGAAGGCCGAGGAGACAGGACAAGAGGGCTTTTTCGTGGTCGATGATTTCACCGGCTCGGTTTGGAATGGGCTAACCGGCATAGCGGTTCAGGGCCGATTGAAGGGTGAAAAACTCAAGGCCTTACCGCTTACTCGTTCGTTCTGGTTTGGCTGGGTCGACCATTATCCGAAAACCAAGATATTTCTGGCGAAGAGATAGTCCTCAAACAGAGCTGATTACTGACTCGGCTGATTAGAAGAAGTCCGATTTTGTCGTCTCCCTCCACAAGGATTAGCCTCTTTTATCGTCTCGTAATGGCCTGGGGGCTTGCCCTTTCAATTCTATGCCTGGATGCCTGAATAAATTCCTTAGAAACGCGTAGGTCCTCGACGCACGTTGCTGAAGCTCGGAAGACGTCTTAAGATCCCCCCAGAGGCGTCTGAGATCATGTTCCACATCGATATCGTAAGCGGCGGGTAGGAGCGCCACCTTAAGCCCGAGCCCCGAAGCCCTCTCCAGCGTTTCTTTCAAGACTGCTGTGCTGCTCCACGGAATCTGGTGGAAGAGCCCGTCTGTCGGCGACTTGAGGCCGACAAGGTAATAGCCTCCGTCTCTGGACGGTCCTAGCACCACGTCGTGCCCATCTCCGTGAAGTAGTTCGAAGGCCTGCGCAATCGAAGAAAGAGGGACCGTCGGGCTATCACTGTCGGTCACGATGATCTCTCTATAGCCCAAGTGGAACAGATCAACGAAGATGTGATGGACCCTTTCGCCAAGATCGCTTCCTCTTTGGGTCAGGAGTCTTCCTCTCTGTGCAAAGTGTCGCTGGAAATATTCTTCCCCCTTTGGGGCAAAGGCAACCCAGAGTTCAGCTGCATCGCATTTCTCCAACTTGGCAACAATATCCTCCAACAGGCATTCATATAAACTACAGGCTTGAGACAGGGTCAGTGGCGGGCAGAGCCGTGTTTTTACTTCTCCAACCAGAGCGGCTTTGGCAGCCACGACGAGGGCGCTACGCCTCTGTTGATGACCGTTAATAGCTGCTGTCATTGCAATGCTCGGAGTTAGGGCTTGAATCCAGAAGGCAGAATCCGGGAGCCGGAAGTAACCAAATAGAATGGAGCGATTAGTAACCCGTAGTTAGAAGCCTTAATCGCAATTCCCCGTTTGATTTAATGCAAACCCCGCCTCTTGAGGCGGGCACAAAGCCGATGGGGTTTCCAAAGGGGAGAAGCGGAAGCTCTCCCCTTTGGTCGAACACGGGGATTCAAACCCCGTGTTCGATATAACTTGATTTCAATTCTCACCTCCTGAATGGTGTATTTCGTCTCCTGGCTTCACTTGGTTTTTCATTGCGCCCTCACGGGGCGCTGGCCTAAGCTCAGGTTGAGCCCTTCAAACAGACTTGGCAGGCGGAGCGGACTTCACGGAGCCGGGCGATCCGTTGTCTGGACTCGGGACTCAAGGCCTCCTCCAAGGTGTTGCCTAGTTTCGTGCCGGGTTCCTGGACCAGGATGGGGCATGGATAGAAGGCACCCTCTGAATAGGCAACGCCCTTCTCGCACATCAGGTCCGGCGTCGGTTTTCCCCTTCCGTTCGGGCTTTGCTTGGCAGGCTTCAGCCTGTTGTCTTTGGCTGCGCCGAGATCGTAGAGGGAGATGTATTTCACGTCGGCTCCCTTTGCGGAAGCTAATACTTCAATATCAGGGAGTCCGTCCTCGTTGTCCTTCATTGGTGTTACGGCCAGGGCCACCGGCACACCCTGCTCCCTGAGGGTGTCCAGCGCCTTGAGAACCCTTCGGTGCAGTCCCTCACCGTAGATCGAGTCGTTGATTTTGGGATCTGTCGATTCGAGTGAAATCTGCACCTTGGCTAGGTGGGACATGGTTGACAGCCGCTCCGCTGTCTCTTCTCGGATGCGGGTACCGTTAGTCATTAGCTGGAAGGAATAGCCTGCGCCATCAACGACTTCGAGGAAGTCTAAGAGGTGCGGGTGCAAGGTGGGCTCCCCGCTGGTGAAAAGGAAATGGGGGTTGGCCCCTACGCTGTTCACCTGCTCCATTAACCCGGTTAGCTCATCTGCGGAGAGCCGGTAGGGGTTACTTTTCATCGGTGATGCTGCGTAAAGGCAGTGGGTGCATGCTAGGTTACAGGTCTCGGGTGTGACCGCGAAGACCCAGAGCTCACGCAGTTCCTCTGCGGCGTTCTCTCGACTGAGCCGTGGTGGTGGGTTCTTAGGCATGCGACCAGGCGGATCTCGGTAAACCCTGTTCGTCTGAATCGAATTAAAGTTTCCCCAGCTCCTTACCGAGCTGGGGATGAGCCGCGATACTAGTTGACTGGCTCGAGTCGGATATCAATTAGGGCTCCCTGTCCACCGGCAATGGCTTTGAGTCCCCTTTGAAATGCAGGGCGCACTTGTGCTGGTTCCTCGACTGTCTCCCCAAATCCGTCAAACGCGCGGGCGATAGCGGCATAGTCCGGGCTGGGAGTAATTGACGTGCCGACGAAAGTTTTGGTCTTCATCGCCCATCCCTCGGGGTAGTATTTGGGCAGACCGGACTTCATCGACAGATATCCATGATTGTTAAACAGGACAACAAGGATCGGAGTTCCATATTCCTGCATGTACCCAAAAGCTGCCAGCCCCGGATTGTAGTTAAACGACCCATCCCCGATAAGAACGACTACCGGCCTGTTGGGAGCGGCGCACTTGACGCCTAGGGCAGTTCCCAGACCTGTCCCGAGTCCGCCGATCGACCCTGTGAAGAAGGAGCCAGGGCTGATCCGGTCAATATAGCGCATCACGGGAAGGCGATGGGTGATAGTTTCCTCGATCACCATAGCATCAGGCGGGAGCGCCTGGTTTAACTCATAGACCGCCCACCGTGTGTCGACGGGTTTTCGGTCTTTTTGAGCGAGGGCCTCCTTTTTCCAGGTTTCCCTCCGGCTCTCGTAGTTTGTCCGCCAGCGTGTAGCCCGCTCTAGCAGTATTGGGTCGTTAGAGGAAACTCGCTTTTGGAGATGCTCTAACAGAATTTTCAAGGAAACTTGAATCTCGCCGATCAGGCCAAGGTCCATGCGGTATCCCCAGTACGGGAGCTGGGTGCGGATGGGGTTTTCGTCCAGAACGACAATTTTAGTTTTGGCTCCGGGCCCGGCCGATGCAGGATGCCACGGGGCGAAGGCCCCGACCAGAAAAACCAGGTCGGCCTCATCCAAGTACTCGCTTGGATCAAATCCACCGTGCAGGTGGTGATTGCGGGGAAAGTTGATGAAGCTTGAGCTCCTGGTCTCTACAACTGGAATGCCGAGCAGGTCGGCAATCTCCACCAGCAGCTCACAAGCGCCAATTGTCCGTCCTGCTTCCTCAGTCACCACGATGGGATTTTTGGCCTGCGTCAGAAGGTCGGCCAGCTCTTCTATCCCTTTTCGATCTGCACTGGGACGGAGGGGAAAGGCGGATGGCGCCAGAGCGCTGGAGGTCATTTTGTCAAAGAGGAACTCCATGGGCAGTGAGACAAAAACCGGACCCCTAGGAGATGTCATGGCTATCTGACAAGCACGCTGGATGGTTGCAGGCAGGGTGGCGATGTTGTTGACCGCCATACTCCACTTGACGCAGTGTTCGACGAGACGCGCAGGACCACCGGTGTCCGCTAGATTGCGTAGCCACTGCCCGCCAGGGTCGGGGCCCTCGGCCTCTCCAAAGGCTATCGACTCCCCGGCCAAGACGACCATGGGGACCTGCTCGTGCAGGGCACCGCGCATTCCCATCGTCGCGTGCAAGGCCCCCACGGTCGTGTGAATCATGACCGCAGGGAGCTTCCCGGAGGCCTTGGCGTAGCCGCTTGCCATACCCACGGCAATTTCTTCGTGGCGCGAGCTCAGGTAGAGTGGGACTCCTTCGCTTTCTGCCTTTGCCTTGGCGAGGGACTCCCAGACGGGTGACCACTCTGACCCTGGGGAGGAGAAGATTCGATCGATGCCCATACTAGCCAACACACGCAAGAGGGTTTCACCCCCGGTTAAACCCTTAGTCTCTAACATTCAGTTGCTCCTTTCCTCACGGATGATTTAACCACGCATCATAGTCCAAGATGTTTTCCCCTGTCTATAAGGTGGTGGTCACTTTTTCCCCTGTCGGCCTTAGCCTTTACCCAGTACCACAGAACGCCCCGCACGTGAGTACGGGGATGAATGTTCTGGACCTCCCCGAAGTGCATCGCCCCAAAGCCACGGACGTAAGTCCGTGGTACGGGGTTTACAGCTCTCTGCCAAAAAACTATGCTTTTAGTTCTTTCACGAAGAGCGCAAATACTAGAGTGCCCAAAAGGATCGTTCCCGAAAGGGCTCGCCAGGCCATAGGGTAAGATCCGGTGATGTCGACCAGAAAGCCGAAAAGTGGGGTGCCTAAAATGGTCCCCACAGAATTGATCGTGATCATGAACCCGAGGGCCGTCCCGGTTTTTGCCTGTCCCGCCAGTTCACCAATTAGAGAATATGAAACGCCCTGATAGCCGATCAAACAGAGGCCGGCAAGAAAGATGAGCGGGATAAGGAACGTGAGGGAGGAAGCTAGGGAGATGAAGCTCAGACTGAACGTCAGTGCAACCGATAGGCTTCCTATCATGACAAGCACATCCTTCCGCCGTCCATGAAAGATGTGGTCGCTCACCGCACCCCAGCCGATCCGGCCGCACATCGCCCCGATTTGTACGACGGCGAGAGCCTGGGTTGCCCAGTAGGACGAGTATCCCAAAGTTTCTTTGAGATACAAGGGAAGGTAGGTTAGAAGAGACATTTGACCAACCAGTAAAAGGGCGGTTCCACAGCTGAGGGTTAGAATCCTTTTGACGTTTAGGGTGCCTTGCCCTCTTTGGGGGACAGGATCTGATTTGCGAGTTTCCGGATCAGCTTCAGGTTCACGCCAGAGCGTCCAGAAGAGTATCCCAAAGAGCATGTTTGCGGCCCCAAAACCTGCCAACACACCACGCCAACCGAAAGAGAGAACCAAGCGAGCGCCTATCAAAGCTATGAACACGCCTCCTGCCGGGACCCCAGTCTGTTTGGTCCCCATGGCGGGGGCTCTTTGATAACGGGGAAACCACGCCATTACCCCCTTGGTCGAAGCCGGGTTGAGAAAACTGTAGCCCAAACCAGCCGCGAGAAAGCTGGCGAAGATCCAACCAAATGAGGGGGCCAGTGCAGCCGCTATCATGCAGATTCCCAGTGCGAGATGTCCCGTCATGATAGTTGCACAAACACCCAGACGGTCGGCCAACCATCCTGCAACGAGTGAAAGACCGGCCATTCCCAGGTAGAAGGCGGTAAAGAAGAGGCCAACCTGAGCTCGAGAGAGGCCGAGGTCGTGCTGATAGAAGGGGGCGAAGGTGTTGATTCCGTATTGAGCGGAAGCAGCGATGACGTGAGAAAAGCTGATGAGAGCGAGGATCGTCCAGCGAAAGTTTGCTTGCAGTATCTTTTATTCTCCTCTCTTGAACCCAATACGAACGGACTCCTGCTTTACCTTCCGGGCCAGCTTGTCATACTCTGCTTCCATCCCTTCCGTCACGGAGGGAATGGTCTCCTTCACGGCGCGAAAGAAATGCTCCATGGTGACTGTTTTCGCCTCCTGGTTTTCCCGTAGGGCATAGAGACCGGCCTTCATGCAGACGCCGGCGATGTCCGCGCCGGTGAAGCGATCTGTGATCTCGGCGAGTTTTTCCATATTCATATCCTGGTCAAGGGCCATTCCTTTGGTATGGGAGCGGAAGATCTCTACTCTGGCCTTCGGGTCGGGCACCGGAACGTAGACCATCTCATCAAGCCTTCCGGGTCTGAGGAGCGCCGGATCGATCATATCCGGGCGATTGGTTGCCCCTATAACCACGACCCCCTTTAGCTCTTCCATGCCATCCATCTCCGCCAGGAACTGGTTGACCACCCTCTCGGTAACTTGAGGTTCCCCCATGGAGCCTCCTCGTACCGGGGCAAGGGAATCAAGCTCGTCAAAGAAGAGAATCGCCGGTGTTACCTGTCTTGCCCGATGAAAAAACTCGGCCACTTTTTTCTCCGACTCCCCGTACCATTTGGAGAGGAGGGTGCTCCCCTTGGCGGTGAGGAAATTGGCCCCCGTTTCCGTTGCTATTGCCTTTGCAACCATTGTCTTCCCTGTCCCAGGTGGACCGTAGAGGAGGACGCCTTTAGGAGACCTGATCCCTAATCGGCTAAAGGATTCAGGGTGATTAAGGGGGAGCTCAACCATTTCGTGGAGGATCTGCTTTACCCCCTGGAGTCCCCCCACATCTTCCCAGCGGACATTGGGGATCTCAACTACGATTTCTCTCAAGGCTGAAGGTTGGACCTCTTTCAGGCCCTGTTCGAAGTCGTCGCGATTGACTGTTAGCTTTTCGAGGATCTCGGCAGGTACGGCCTTCTCTTCAAGGTTCAGGGTGGGCATGACCCTTCTGAGGGTTGCTAGCGCCGCTTCTTTGGCCAGAGCGGCGATATCAGAGCCTGTATAGCCGTGGGTTGCCTCGGCAAGATTTTTCAATTCCACATCTTTTCCCAATGGCATTCCTCGGGTATGGATTTGCAGGACCTCGAGTCTTCCCGTTTGGTCGGGAATGCGAATCTCGATTTCCCGGTCGAAGCGTCCCGGCCTGCGCAGTGCTGGGTCTATGGCTTCAATGCGGTTTGTGGCCCCGATGACAATCACGTTGAGTCTTGACTTGAGTCCGTCCATGAGAGTGAGAAGCTGGGCCACGATCCTGCGCTCGACTTCTCCGGTCACTTCGGCCCGCTTGGGTGCGATAGAATCCAGCTCGTCAATAAAGATTATCGCCGGGGTGTTCTTCTCCGCTTCGGTGAAGACCTGTCTCAACCTCTCTTCTGACTCACCGTAAAATTTACCCATGATCTCCGGGCCGTTGATGTTCGTAAAATAGGCATCGGATTCATTGGCCACGGCTCTTGCGAGAAGGGTTTTTCCCGTCCCGGGAGGTCCGTGGAGAAGAACTCCTTTGGGTGGATCGATCCCCAGACGATCGAATAACTCCGGGTGTTTGAGGGGAAGCTCGATCATCTCCCGCACTTTCTCAACCACCGGTTTAATTCCCCCTAGGTCGTCATAGGTGACCTCGATGAACTCACGTTCCTTGGCCTCGCTGTACTCCGGTAAGAGCTCTATCTGGGTTTTTTCAGCAACACGCACGATCCCATTGGGGACAGTGGAGGTTACCACTAAACGGATTTCCATGAGTCCGAAGGCGGGCGACTCGAAGAAACCACGGAAGAAGTCGTCCGAAAAGGAGTCTGTAGAAAAGGACTGTCTCGGCCGGTTGAAGACCGAGGTTGATATGAGATCCCCCTGAACCAGGGGCCGGTAGAGCAGAGTGGGTTTTAATCCCTCTCCAGAACCCGCAATTCGAAGGCCTTCCTTAGCTGGCGCGAGGCTAACCTTTTTTGCCTCCTTCCAGTCCCCTTTTTTGAGTTCGACATTTTCACCGATCCCGATCTTGGCGTTTCCACGGATAAGACCGTCCATCCTTACGATGTCGAGCCCTTCATCCTGCTGATAGGCAGGGACTGGAATCGCAGCGGTGACTCCCTTCCCCTTGATCTCGATGATATCGCCCCGGGCCAGTTCTAGCGAGCGGATCTCGTTCGCTCCGATTCGGACGATCCCTTTTCCCACATCCTGTTGATGGGCACTTGCGACCTTGAGCCGAACAGATTCTTTAATAGCCATTATTCTATTTGCTCTCGTTCAGGCGTTAACCCCGATCCGAATTTATTCCGCTCGTGAAATACTCCCTGATGAGCATCAGGCCTCGCCAAAGAGCTGCTTTTACCGTGAATCGGCAACTCACCTCTAGTATAATTGCAGGCCGAAGATCAAAATGTCGGTAATTCCTGTCATATGTTGTCCAAAACCGCAAATGCCTCAAATGTTTTTTTCGGATCGGGGTTAAGTCTACGTTTATACGTATAATTGTGAAAAAGCAAAACAAAGGTTCCTGTTGCGATGTTGCTTGTGAAAAAATCTCCTGGCAGCTTTCATCAAGGGAACAGGACCTCGGCTGCATCGGTTTTAAATAGGATAGAGAAGTGATAAATTGGCAAAACAGGAATTGAAGAATGGATCGTAGACCCCAAAGCCCTTCTCTTGTAGAGATGGTCCTGGCGAGAATGAGGAAGCAGGAGAAAAGTCCTTGGGGAAGAATCCAAATGCTGGGCCACAAGTGGCTCACCCGCCTGGAACGCAACCCCCTTATCCGGTCTTACCACACGCTACTGAGAAGACGACCCTCCACCATCGGCCTCCGGTCCGACCCGGCGATTGATATAGATTCGAGCTTCTTTTTATCCCTTCTATTCCATCTCTTGCTCCTGATCCTGCTAAGCTGGATGACCCTTTCCTCTAGGCCCCAACTCAAGCCAGGACCTATCCGGATCCGTTATCTTGATGTTGCGAGGCAGGTTCAGCGCAGGCCCGCCAAGTCGTTAGCCAAGCCGTCCGCTAAACCTTCTCCTAAGCCCTCTCAGGTGCCGAAAAAGAAGCCAGCCGTTGTCGTACCGAAACCGGCGCCACCGTTACCGGCTCCGAAAGTACTGGCGGAATCCCCTAAGGAACTTACTGCTAGTGAGACGGCAGAACCGGTTGAGGCCTTGATCCGACTCCCAACCCGCCAATCGCAGTTGAAAGTCCTACCGGAATCAGCCAAGGAACAATTTCCGAGCCCCACAGCTGAACTGGTCGAGCCCGTGGCCCAGCTCCCAACCCGCCAGTCCAGTGCCGTCCAAACAGCAAAGATCGAGGTTGAGCCGGCCCCTGCAGGTGCGATATCGGAAGATGAAATCAGTATCCCGAAAGAGCTTCTCAGGGCAGAGGCTCTTTCTCCGCTAAGGGCAGAGGTTCGTTCTCCGCGAGAGGGAAGGATTTCTATCCTTAGCCACCCGGACTTCGGCCTTTATCTCGATTTAATCAAGAAGAGGGTCCACTCCGCCTGGCGGTATCCCGAGGGAATCTCCGGGGTTCACAAGATCGATCTGGTTATTGTGCTCGATCGAGGAGGGCAGCTAGTTCAAGTTAGGGTTGTAAAATCCGGGGACTCGAAGATCGATAATAGCGCGATGCAGGCCATGAGAAGGGCGTCTCCCTTTCCTACTATCCCGGAGAGCCTCAGAGATCTTGCGGGCGATGAGATCCGCATCAAGTTTACCATTGACTTTGGGGTTAAGGCGGCAAGGTGAAGCGAAGGAACGTACTGATAACGACTTTTATTCTACTTGCCATCATGGCGGAGATTCTCTGTGGTGACCTTGCCAGCGGTCAGATACCGGTGGCGAGATTTTTTTATGACGAAAAGGGTAATGTCTCTCGCCAGGAGAAGGATACCAACGGCGATGGGAAAATGGACCGCTGGATCTTCTTCAACACGGAGGGAAAGATCGACCGTGTTGAACAGGATGAGAACTTCGACGGGAAACCCGACATCAGCTTCTTCTATGAAAAGGGAAAGCTAAAGAGACAGGAGATCTCGACGGGCCGGGACGGCCGGATCGACGTACGGTATTTCTATAACGCGAAGGGAGAGGTTGAGCGCAAAGAGCAAGCCATCAATAACGACGGCAGGGCCGAGGTCCGACTGATTTATGAAAATAATAAGCCTGTTCGCAGCGAGGAAGACAGGGACGGCGATGGCCACGCAGAGCGAGTGGTCTACTTCCGAGAAGGAAAGATCACCCGCATCGAGGAGGACACCGGCAGTAAGGGGGAAAAAGACTCCTGGTCATATTTTGAAGGAGGGGAGCTGGTCAGAAAAAAAATAGACAGAGACCACGACGGAAAGGTGGATGTTGTAGGCTATTATCGTGGTGGTCGCCTGGAGCGACAAGAGGAGGACCGCAATGGAGATGAGAAAACGGACCGCTGGGTCTTCTTTGATGGGGACGGGAAGATCGCTCGCGTGGAACAGGATGAGGACTATGACGGAAAGTCTGACGTAACCCTTTTTTATGAACAGGGAAGGGTAATAAGACAAGAGGTTTCCACCAGACACGACAGCCGGATCGACCAATGGAACTTTTTTGGCGAGGATGGTCAGCTACAGCGCAGAGAGCAGGATAGCAATGGAGATGGGAAAGCTGATGTCTGGCTCACCTATCACAATAATAAGCTCGTGAAGAAGAAGGTTGATAATGACAACGATGGCCAGGTAGACGCTGTAAGTTATTACCAGAACGGGAATTTACAGTGGAAGGAAGAAGATCTGGACAGGGATGGGAAGATGGAAACTCGATCCTATTTTGAGGCCGGCAAAGAAGTAAAAAAGGAGATAGATCATAATCACGATGGCAAGGCGGACGTGGTGGGCTATTATCGGGATGGCTATCTATACCGGCAAGAGGAGGACTTGGACGGAGATGGTAGGATGGACCGGGTTCGCATGCTTGCCCAGGGGAAACTCACGCGCAGTGAAGAGAGCACCCGTAGAAACGGCACCTTCGATCTCATCGAACTATTTTCAAATGGGAAATTGATCAGACGGCTTAAAGACGTTACGAGAGATGGAAAAATCGATACCGTCTATGTTTTCAAAGGCAACGCGCTTGTTCGAAAAGAAACCAATACGAACGGGGATAGTTATATTGACCTCAGGGTGTTTTATGAAAACGGCCAGAGAGTGCGGCAGGAGGCCGACACCAACGGGGATCACCGCGTGGATGTGTGGGTTTTTTACAAAGATGCGAAAAGGGTCCGACAGGACGAGGATCGAAATTACAACGGCAGGATCGACGCCCGCTATTTTTACCAAGACGATAAGGTGATAGGACAAGAACGGGTGGCTGAGGCGGAGCCCACTCCGCAGCCCATACCGTTTTCCACGACTCAAAAGGCGTTGAGTCGACCGGATGAAGTCCATGGCGGGGAGTTGGAAAAGGAAAAAAGGGTTATGGAGACGGTTCAAAAGCCTGTCTCGGATATGAGAGAGCAATGAAAGCGCCACTCCTGCTGAGGTTGATGTTGTTTTTCCTTATCCTCTTAGGAGGGTGTGAGCCTGTCGCGTTGCAGAACCCGCCACCCAATGCCCCTGGGACCCCTCCCAACCCGATTACGTCACCACCCTCCACGCCGTCCAGTCCTGTCCAACCGGGGACTCAACCCAAACCCCAGGTGAGCGATTCCCAGAGATGGCAGTATGCATGGGAGCGGGCCATGGAGGGGGTTGCCATGGGAGGTTCCGTAGCCGGGCCTTTCGGAGCAGGAGGTGGCTTAGTCCTGGGGCTGATTTTCGGCCTTTCCACCGCCGACTCTCATTATGAGCAACTCCATGGCCAGATCCTGGCCGAGCAGGCGAAGGACAAGGAATTAGAAGCCCAACTCGAGCAGGAGATAGAGCTTCAAAGGGAGCTGGAGGCCCAACTGGAAATAAGAGAAGGTACCTCGGAGCCAGAACAGAGAGAGAGTACAGCTGGTGATCGGGGATCCGCTAAAGAGATCGAGACGACCCAATCAGTCAAGGAGAAAGAGGAGATCGGTTCTCTTGCCTCCTTGGGCAAAAGAAAAACAGATCCTGCAACCCCGACATCTCCCTTTAAAAACGTCAAGGTCAGGGACATTAACGGAGACGGGGTTCCAGACCTGTGGATCACGTATGACCCTCTGAAACCAGATGAGATCATACGACAAGAGGAGGATACAAACTGGGACGGCAGGGTCGATACCTGGAGCTATTTTTCAGATGCGAAACTTGTCCGCCGAGAGGTGGACACTAACAGGGATGGCAGAAGTGACCGATTCTTCTTCTACAAAGATGAGTCCCTTGCCAGGGAAGATAGGGACGAAAGGGGTGATGGTCGATCGAGCTTTCGGGCCATCTATGAGAATGGTCGTCTGGCCAGGGTGGAAAAGGATCTAGACCAGGATGGCAAGATGGACCTCTGGGTCTACTACGACACCGACCAGCCCGAGGAGGTTGTGATAAGGGAAGAGAGAGATCTTAACAGCGACGGTGGAGTGGATCTCTGGTCCTATTACGAAGATGGACGGCTTGTGCGCCGGGACGTGAGCGCGTTGGGGCTGGACTATCTATCGAAGCAAGAAAGGCCCCTGCCGGAGGTCCCCCCGCAGACTCTTCCCAAAAGCTAATCCACGATCCGTGATATCAAATGCTTACTTTACGGCAATCCCGATATCGTAGAAACCGCTTGCTCTGCAGATCCCCAGAACTCTGACGACCCGACCATAATCTAATCGCCTATCCGCCCTGACAATAGCTGTTTTCTTTTTACTCCCGCTTCCCAATGCCTTCAAACGACTCTCCAGCGTCTTGAGATTCACCCGTTTGCCGTTTAATAGGATCTTTCCGTCCTTCCCCAGCTCTATGGTGACGGGGATTGATTTGGTTTTTGGCGACGCAGCCTTCGCCTCTGGGAGCTGAATATCGAGCTTCTTGGAAGGATCGATCAGGGTGGTCGTCACCATGAAGAAAATGAGCAAAAGAAAGATCACGTCAATAAGAGAGGTGAGGCTAATCCCCACGTCCTCCTCTGGCTCTTTTAGAAACTGCATTTAATCCTCTTGGGCAACGGCTCCCACACCCTCTTCTTTACGGTGTGTTGCCGGCTCTCGGCCCTTGGAACGGGAGGGCACAGGTGAAACTCCGGTCTCAAAACCTTCGTAGGCCAGATCCTCAATTAGGGCCAGCGACACCTCTTCCATCTCGAGAACCCTCAGCTCGACCTTGCGTTTGAAATAGTAGTAGGCGCCCAGCGTGGGAATTCCGACCATTAGACCGAAGACGGTCGTTATCAAGGCCTCTGATATCCCTGCTGCAACGGCTCCAGGATCTCCCGTTATGCCGAATCTGGCTATTACGTCGAAGGACCGGGTCAAACCGAGCACCGTACCCAAGAGGCCCAGCATGGGGGCGATATTAGCTAGGAATCCTAGGAGCATCAGGTTTCGCCTCAATACGGCCGCCTCGTGCTGGCCGGCCCCCTCAATAGCCTTCTCGACGGCATCGATCCCGTGATCAAAGCGCATAAGCCCGGCGCGCAGCAAACGGGAGATAGAGATGTCGTGTTCCTTGCAGGTCTGAATAGCCCGTTCAGTTTCCCGCCTATACCAGTACTTCTTGACCTCTTCAATGAAGGCGGCAGAAATGATTTTCCCCTTGCGCAGGTTGATGGCCCGTTCCAGAAGGATCGCTAGGGCAAAGACGGAGCAGGCGAGGATGAAATGCATCGTGAGACCCCCCCTGAGGTAAAAATCGATTAGGGAGACAGTCGGTTGAGACTCGGGTGGAGTCTCAGCCCCGAATCCAAGGCAGGGAACAATAAGAAGAGACCAAAAAATGACCGAAAGAAATCTAAAGATCAAAATTCCTCCTTAAGGCTCAAAATTTTCCTCGTGCGCAGGAGGCGACTCGTAGGGTTGCCTCAGGCTTTCCCTCCTGTTGCCTTCAATCTCCCTCTGGATTTCTTCACTGCTTCGACCTAGCCGTTCCACCTCCAGCTTGAGGCTCTTCTCTTTTTCCAGGAAGACCTCCAGGTCCAGGGAACGCCGCTCGCCGCTCTGATAGAACACCGATATCGAATCTTTTCCTATGGCCCCGCCACTCCCGCGGGCCAAGACCTGAATCCGATTGAGACCTTCAACTACCGGTAGTGCAGAGGAAAAAAAACCGTCTGATGCCAGGCGCAGCTGAGATGCCCTCTTCCCGGTTGTCTTGTTGAAAACTTCGACATACTCGACTCCCACTACGGAGACGCTCTCTAACACCGTTAAGATATCCGCCGGCCTAACCACCGGGGTAAAAATCCCACCACTCTGCTTGGCAATCCCCACCGCGGCCCGAGGGTAGGATAGCGCTTCTTCCCCAAGGGCGAAAACATGGATCTTGATGCCTGCCTTTTTTGCAATGCGGGCGGCGTTGATCGCCAGGTTGGTGTCTTCCGGAGTTGCCTTTCTTGCCCCGCCAATGGGTAAGGTCGGAAAACCGTCTGTCAGAAGAAAGGTGACCTTTATTGCGCCCCTTCTGCGCGGGCTCCGGCCCAGGCCGCTCAGCTCCCTGATGCCCAGGCGTATACCGCCTACCATGTGAGTCCCTCCATAGGGACCTGTTTCAAGGACCTCGTTCAGGGATTCCCTCACCCGCTCAAACTCATTGGTCAGCGGCTGGAGCACTTGAGCCCTCTCGCCAAAAGTGATCAACCCTACCCGGGTGCTCCCGGGGTTGAGCTGGGAGAGGAGCCGGCGAGTGGCTGCAACCTCCGCGGCCAGAATAGAATTTTCCATATCCATCATACCTGGGTCACCCATGCCGAAGCCCCGGCCATAGACTCTAATCTGTCCTCCTCCCCATCTCCGTGGCGCTGATGAAGAGGAGAGATCAGAATCGCCGAAGTCGACCCCTGCATAACGAGCCGTGCTCGCGGAGACATCGAGGACGAATAGGATATCCACATTGGGGGTACGAGTCTGCTTCATAGATACTTTTCCGGTAACTAAGATAATGCTCTTGTCTTGAGTGATTCGGGTGCCATCTGGTGGGGAAGTAATCCGCACTTGTGGCCGTTCACCTCCATCCTTGCCTCCGGTAGGCATTTTATCCCGCCCATCCACCTTTCTGGGGAGAGCTGATTCCGGCATCTTTTTCCTTAGCTTCACGGAATCTTTCTTAATGAAGCCGGGCGGGCGGCCGTGTTTAGACCGAATCTTCAGCCAATCTCCCTGATCATCGACGACTTGAACCTTTGTCCCTGGCTTGATGGTGGCAATCTTCCGTGAGTCTTCTCTAGGTTGGCTATATACGGCGGTGGGACGAAGTACTTTGTAAGGGCTTGGTGTCGACTTCGATTGGGACGCCGGCTTTTCGAGGGTGGAAGTTCCCGTCCGGCCAGAGTCCTTGTCATCCCCGTAACCTCGAGACACCAAAGTTACGAGCAACAAGATCATCAACGAGGTTTTTGGCAGCTTTCGTAAGGAACTCATCTAGTTGCCTGATCCCATACGCCTTTATACGACATCCCCCTTATGTGGGCAACGTCCTTGTCCCCTTGCCCCTCGATATCGTTATAAAACAATCGTTGTTTTCCTGTGGTTCCTTATAACAAACCGCTATGGGAGAATGAGGACAGCGACATTGGGTGTTGATGTGATGGAGGGGGGTCATTTGCCCAAACAAAAATAACTGTGCTAAACTTATTTATAATGAAGCTGATCTGGAAAATTCCTCCCCTGGCTCTTTTGGCCCTTTTTTGTTGGCCAGGGCCTCTATTTGCCGACTACACGCTTCTCCTCAAAAACGGTCGGAGCATCACCGTCAAGAGATACCGAGAAGAAGGCGGGATAATCAAGGTCTATGGCCTTGGATGGGAAATGGGTTTCTCCAGGGATCAGATCGAGTCCATTATTCGGGTCGAGGAGGGTGAGGGGCAGGGAATGGTTCTTCCCGATCTGCCTGTGCGCGGCCTGCCCGCGCAGCAGCAGGCGGGCACGCAGACAGGAGCCGGACAATCCCCAGGCAAAGCCGTAGGGATAAGGCAAGGAGGAGAGAAGGTGGCACCTCCCGGTCATTTAGTGGGAGGCGAGGGTGAGGAGAAAAAGGACGAGCCCGTTGATATGAAAGGGAAGGCCAAGACTCCAGAGGAGCGGAGGGCAGAGGAGAGAGCCAAGGAGGAAAAGAAATACCAGAAAAGAGTCAGAGAGATAACGGCACAGATCAAGACCCTGATGAATCGCTACTCTCTTGCCACAGGAAGGGGCGCCGGTCCTGAGCCCAGCCTCCTCAACAGTGAGGAGGCGATCAAAGGACGGACGGCTGACCTTATGTCGAGGCTTAGGGACCGCCAATACAACCCGGCAGGACCCAGCAGGGTCGAGTTGTTCACGGGGGGTTCCAAGACTAGAGAGCTTCGACGAGGAGTAGCTCGTCCCAGGGTCCGTGTTCCCCTGCCTGCCTATAGCGCAAAAGAGAAAGAGCTCAGTAATTTAAGGGCACAGACCAATCAGTTGCGGACGGAAAGGGAAACGCTGATTCAGGAGATGAGACGGAAGAAATTCGACACCGGCTCCCTTTTCTTGGAATGAACCCTATCCAGAAATTTGCCTACGGCTAGCGTTAAACGACTTGAACGGCTTAACCGACCTGAACCCTATTTTTTGTTCAAACAGTTCAAGTTGTTAAAATCGTGGGCCGCAGCCCTCAGTTTTTTCGCATCAGAGTGAATTTCCTAGAGATATTCCACAGCAGCCCTCAGCCCCAGAAGATAGCTGTGAACGCCAAAACCGCTGATTTGTCCAATAACCGACTCAGCGATCAAGGACCTCTTGCGGAATTCCTCCCGCTTATAAATATTAGACAGGTGGACCTCGATGGCTGGAATTCCCGCATCCATTAACGCGTCTCTCAAAGCGATGCTGGAATGCGTGTAGGCACCCGCATTGATGACAAGAGCACCGAACTGCGTGGCTGACTCCTGGACCCAGGTGAGCAGCTCCCCCTCGTGATTTGATTGCCGGATTTCCACTTGCACTCGAAGCTCCCTGGCGACGGCACGGATCTTTTTGTTGATCTGGTCCAGCGTTATTCGGCCGTAGATCTCCGGTTGCCTCCTGCCTAGTAGGTTGAGATTAGGCCCATGGAGCACCAGCACTCTTTTATTCTTAGCCATCTATGGTCCTCTCTGTTGGTTTTTTATCCAGCGGTTCAAGGTCTCCCAACGTTCAGCGGCCCTTTCCTCTTTCGTCTTCTGGGATTCCTCTTGCCCCAGGCGATCTCTCAAATCCAGTATCTTCTGCCATAGTGGTTCCTTCCCTTCGGAGGACAGGTAGAGTTGGCGATAGATCTCCATGGCTTCCCAGAGATAGCCTTGTCTGATATGAAGGTCGGCCATAGTCGCGGTGATAAAGGCAGGATCCATGTCAGGGTTTGGCTTCTGCCAGAGCCTCTCAAGGCCTTCGGTGATCTTTTTGAGACCCTCGCCTTTACCCAGTTTGCCTTCCAAAGAGTCCAGGACATGCAGGGCCTGGGCGTACCTTCCCGCCAGATAAAGGATTCGGCAGTGGAGCAGCAGACCACGGGGGTGCCCAGGGCTTTTCCGGAGACAATGCTCGACTGCCTCTAGGGCCTCAAGAAGTCGGCCCTCCTTGCGCAGGCTCTCTGCATGGTCGACAAGCTTCGATGGGTTAGATGATCGGGACTTCAAGGTTGTCACAAACCCTCAAGGTGCCAGCCCCGATCCAAAGTTTTGCCGACCAAGTACCGTACAGAGTAGATACCCGATGAAGGTCGATTTCACCGATTCTCGCTTTCGACTTTTTTTTGGATCGAGGCCAACCTTGCTATAATATCTTCTGCAGACAGCCAGTGAAATCGGGTTTTTCCGATTCCGGCACAGAGTACAAACTTGATCTTTCCTCCCACAGATTTCTTGTCAACTTCCATTTTGTTGGCAAGCTCTTCAAGCCTGATGCCGGAAGGAAGGTCTGTAGGTAATCCGGCCCCTTTGATGAGATGGAGGATGCGCTCAAGGCTCTTGTCATCGCACAGGCCCTCTCTCCTGGAGATGGTTGCAGCCTGTGCCATACCGATAGCTACCGCTTCGCCATGGAGAAACTGGTCGTAGCCGGTCAGAGATTCCAGTGCATGGCCAATAGTGTGGCCAAAGTTGAGGACCGAGCGGTAATCTTCCTCGTGTTCGTCCTTTTCGACTACCCTAGCCTTGATCGTACATGAGGCGGCGACGGCCTTCTCAAGCAGTCCTCGGTTCAGGCTCAGGAGGTCCTCCAGGTTTGCCTCCAGGAGGGCAAAGAGTTGAGGGTCTTCGATAATCCCGTATTTAATGACCTCGGCAAGGCCTGCCACAAATTCAGTTCTGGGAAGTGTCCGGAGCACCTCCAGGTCGATGAGAACTAACCGGGGTTGATAAAAGGCCCCGATGAGATTTTTTCCCTCCTGATGGTTGACCCCGGTCTTCCCACCCACGCTGGCATCCACCTGGGCCAAGAGAGTCGTTGGGATCTGAATGTAGGGTATCCCTCTAAGGAAGGTGGCTGCGGCAAAGCCGGCCAGATCGCCGATCACCCCGCCTCCCAGTGCGATCAGGGACGAGCTGCGATCGAACCTCTCGCCGATCAGCCTGTCGAAGATGTCAGAGAGGGATTTTAAATTCTTGTGCTCTTCTCCCTCGGGAACAAAGATGGGGATGACCCGAAACCCTGAGCGGGTCAGGGATTCCTGGACTGGATCGAGGTAGAGGTCTGCTACTGTCTGGTTTGAGACAATGCCTACTTTTTTCCCTGATCCAGCCTTCTTCAGGAGCTCGCCGGTTCGGGAGAGAAGTCCTTCTCCCAGATAGATGGGATAGGATCGGTCGCCAAGATTGACTGTAAGGATGTGCATGATATCCCTCGCCAGTGATAGGCTTCCAGCACTTGGCGGTTCAAGTCGTTCAAATAGTTAAAAAACGTTTTAATCGGCTTGAACGGATTAAACAACTTTTGCTGATCGCCGGCTTATCGCCTTTATGATTCTCTCAACTACCTCATCTACAGACAGGTGTTCTGTGTCGATGCTGATATGGGCCTGGCGGTAGACCTTTTCCCGCTGCGCCAAGAGATCCTCAATACGTACCAGTCTGTCATCTGCCTTGAGTAGGGGCCTTTGGTTCTCAGACCGCAATCTTCGGAGCAGCGTTTCGGGGAGGGCAATGAGATAGATCAGAACACTCCGCTGCTTGAGCAGATGCAGGTTTTCCGAATCCATAACGGCGCCTCCGCCGGTTGCGATGACCTGTCCGTCTCTACTCAGAATCTCCTTCAGGTTCTCCTTCTCTACTTTTCTAAAATAGGCCTCTCCCTTGCACTCGAAGATCTCCTTGACCCTGAATTCTTCCCTGGCCTCGATGGCCTGATCGAGATCTACGAACGGCAGCTTCAGCTTTAAGGCCAGTTTTCGACCAACGGCACTCTTTCCCACAGCCATGAAGCCGGTAAGAACAATGTTCTTTTGGGATGATTGAAGCAAAGACTCAGCCCCGATCCGTGCTTTGGATCCCCGCAAAGATTTCGTAGACATAGAAGCCGACATCTTCAGACTAAAAGAAGGCACTGATAACTGAATCTTTTTCGGATCGGGGTCAGATGTTTTTGATCTGTGTTAGATAGCCCTGGCAGTTGCGCGTGATCTCCCGTAAAGAGTCGCCGCCGAATTTTTCCAGAAATACAACAGCGAGTTCAAAGGACACCACGGCCTCTCCTACCACGGCTGCGGCCGGGGCAGAGCAAACATCGGAACGCTCTACCGTTGCGTCCGCCGGCTGTTTAGACCTCAGATCAACGGATTGTAGCGGGCTCATCAACGTGGAAAGAGGCTTCATTGCAGCGCGCACAATCAGAGGCGCTCCGTTGGACATCCCCCCCTCGGTCCCTCCGGAATTGTTCCGGCCACGGTAAAAACCCGTGGGGACAATTCTCGGTGTCCCCTCGGAGACCATCCGTTGTGGGTCGAAGAAGATCTCGTCGTGGACCTCGGAACCCATTCGACGCGCTACTTCGAATCCCATACCGATCTCTACCCCCTTAATGGCCTGGATGCTCATCAGGGCCCGGGCCAGTCGCCCGTCCAGTTTGCGATCCCATTGGGCGTGGCTACCGAGGCCCGGCGGGAGGCCTGTGGCCACGACCTCGAAGACGCCCCCCAGGGTATCACCCTTTTTCTTGCACTCGTCGATCAGGGCGATCATCTTTTCCTCGGCCTCTCTGTCGGCGACTCGAACGGGGGATTTCTCGGCGCGCTCAAAGATCTCTTCGTAAGTCAGCCCATCGGTCTTGGCCTCGACGCCCCCTAAGGAGCGGATGAAACCTGTTACCTTAATGCCGAACGGGTCGAGCAACTGCTTGCAGAACGAACCCACGGCGGTTCTTGCCACGGTTTCGCGTGCGCTGGCCCGCTCCAGGATATTTCTGATATCGGTGTGATCGTACTTGAAGATGCCGCTCAGGTCCGCGTGTCCCGGCCGAGGCTTTGTAACGGCAATGGTCTCATCGCGGTCCTCCGGAAAGGGTGACATCTTTTTGGTCCAGTTCTTCCAGTCGCGGTTTTCGATTCCCAGGGCCACCGGTGAGCCCAGTGTCTCCCCCCACCGGATGCCGGAGCGAATCTGGACTTCGTCCTTTTCGATCCTCATCCGCCCGCCGCGGCCGTAGCCGCCTTGCCGTCGCCGCATTTCGGCGTTGATCAGGTCGAGATCGAGCTGCAGCCCGGCCGGCATGCCCTCGATCAGGACGGTCAGCGCCTTTCCATGCGACTCGCCGGCGGTGCGATAATCGAGTTCGGACATGTATGTTCCTGTTGCCTATGCCGCCCGCGATGCCGCCAGCGCCTGGGTCGCATCGTATGTCAATCAGGCGTGGATGCCTAATACGAGGGCTCTTCAGCAGAATCAGTGGGTGTAATCTGAGGGAACCAGCTCCGCAGTTTCCCCCAGACCGCCTCCTTGGGCT
>JACZXR010000156.1 GCA_022571535.1 Deltaproteobacteria bacterium
TAGATAATATTCCACAGGGTCACCCCGTACGATTGTGGCGGGGGTTTGAGTTGAGATCGTACAGGGTTCATCCTCGCACTCACGTGCGGGGTTTTTGTGGTACGGGGTAAACCCCATCACAAATGAGACGTCTAACTGGGGAAAGGCATCATGCTTGAGACAATCTTCGTCAAATGGAGGATTTATGAAACACTGGTTTAGTCCATTGGTGACAGTCCTGTTTTTGCTGGGAAGCACGACCCTGTGGGCAGATAATCTGGAAGACACCCCATCTACTTTTCAGACGTCGTCTGGCACGCATCCAACAGAGCTAGGTGCGCCGGGAAGCGGTGCCACGCCAGCACCACGAGGTGAGGGTCGCTTCAAAGAGAGGCGCGAGAAATTTAAAGAGAAACACGAGACATTCCACAGCCGCTCGGAGGAAAGGGAAAGCAAGATTCGCGAAAAGCTAGAACAGATGATTCAAGAGCACCCGGAAAGGGCCGACGAGATCCGCCAGAGGTTCGAGAATAAACGGCAGAGATTTTCTGAAAGGCACGATCGCAGGCACGAGCGAGTCCGGATAAGACGTGAACACAAGCGAGAAGGCGGGCGCGGTCGTAACAGGTAAAAACACAGACCAAGAATGAATGCTTTTACTGGCCTGCTGCCCCAGACAACGAGCAGCAGGCCGCCCATCGTGTAACAAGCTAGCTATAGTTCTTCCCCCCTTCCACCTCAGCTCTCGGTCAAAAAGTGTGGTGAAAAGTTCTTCGCAACTTTTTTGCCATCTTTCCTGAGACCCACTTTCCTAGAGGGAGAAAGCACACACTCCGTTTCCAGCCGAGGAGGATCTGCTCCGAAGAAAGGGAGACATCCAATTCAAAACCTTCTCAGAAAGAGAAGGCAGCGTGTAGAAAAAGAAAAATATCACCACGAAGAGCACGAAGGACACAAAGGGAAATCAGATTGAAAAAAAACTTCGTGATCTTCGTGTACTTCGTGGTAGACAAATACTACCACATGTCACTGTAGCTGGCGGATTAGCAGGGCAGGTGCCCCCACCGCAACTCAGTTTCGGCGAGGAGTCTGTGTAGTTGGGAGCAGACAAGCAGAGGCCCATTGGCTCCCGCTGAGGGGCAGGACCCATCGGCTTCCTCTGAGCCAACACTTTTCGCAACATAGCCTTCCCGCCTCTTGCCTGGAGATGTCCAACCGGATAGAAATCAAGACAGAGAACTTATCTTATTGTTTTGTAATTTCGGGAAACAGATTGAAGTATCCAGTAGGAAAGCTTCCTTCAAAAGTGCTGGCCGGCCTGCTCGATCGCAACGTGATCAATGACAAACGGGTCATTGTGGGACCAGCTATCGGTGAGGATGCAGCGGTGATCGACACAGGCGGGCCGCACTATCTTATTGCCAAGACCGATCCCATCACCTTCGCGACCGATAGGATCGGTTGGTACGCGGTTAACATCAACGCAAATGATATTGCCGCGATGGGTGGACGCCCTCAATGGTTCCTGGCGACACTGCTCCTACCTGAGACCCGAACCGGGCAAGGCGACGTGGAACGGATCTTTGAGGATATCCTTGAGTCTTGCCGAAACCTGGGAATCAGCCTCATCGGGGGCCACACGGAGATCACCCATGATCTAAAACGTCCCATTCTGGTAGGCCAGATGCTTGGAGAAGTCAAAAAAGACAAACTGGTTCGAACGTCCGGAGCGCAGGTGGGAGACGTTCTGATCATAACCAAAGGGATCGCCGTGGAGGGAACAGCGATCATTGCCCGTGAAAAGGCGGGGGATCTGAAGACACTATTTGATGAGGAGAGGCTTACGCGCGCACAAAATTTTCTGTATGAGCCTGGAATCAGCGTCTTAAAGGATGCCCTGATTGCTGCAGAGGCTGCGGAGATTCATTCCATGCATGACCCAACCGAAGGCGGTGTAGCAACCGGCCTCCATGAAATCGCCTCTGCCTCCAAGGTAGGGTTGGTCATCGATCTAAAAGCGCTGCCAATATTTTCAGAAACTCGACAGCTATGCGATCACTTTGGTCTCGATCCCCTGGGACTGATAGCCTCCGGCGCTTTACTGATCACCTGTAAACCAGCGGCGGCGAACAGGGTATTGACCCGCCTGCAAGCGGAGGGTATCAACGCCATAGCCATCGGCCGGATAGTCCAAGAGCAAAAGGGAACTAAGATTCAAGATGCCACCGGCATTCGGGATCTGCCAATCTATGAACAGGATGAGGTAACCAAAATCCTTTCATAGACCCCGGGAGAGCAAGCTAGAGGAGACTAGAATATTATGGATTGGGATCTCACGAGCTATTTTCCAGAGTTCAACGGGCCGGAAATGAGGCGGTTCAAGGATGACCTAGAGAGGGATATTGCGTCGCTTCGAAAAGAGGCGGCTGCCCTACCCTCACTGGACCACGAGTCACAAGCTGAGTGGGAGAAGGTCTTTTTGAAAAACGAGGAAATTCTGATGCGCCTCTCGCACCTCAGTTCCTACATAGGCTGCCTGGCCGCCGCAGATACGCGAAACGAGGCCACCCTCAAAGAAGAGGGAGCCATCACCCTGATGAAAGCGGAGTCGACCAAGGTAAAGATTGAGTTGCTCCGGGCAATCAAGGCGGCATCGGATGATATCTTTTCCTCATTCATCAACCGAGAGGCACTCAATGGCGCCCGGTATTACCTAAACCGCTTGCGCGAGGAGTCAGTCCACACCATGAATCCGGACAAGGAGACTCTGTCAGCGGACCTCGGCGTCGACGGCATCCACGCATGGGGGCGTCTCTACGACGCGCTTTCGGGAAGGCTTGAATTCGACATGAAATATCCTGATGGCCGTCGGGATCGAGTGCCCATGTCGCAGCGCCGTTCGCTCATGGAGAACCCGGACCGGCGTGTGAGAAGGGCAGCCTTTGAAGGCGGTAACGCAGCATGGGAAGCAGTCGGCGAAACCGTCGCCGCCATCCTCAACGCCATCTCCGGAACTCGACTGACCCTCAATCGCCATCGGGGTGTTGAGCACTTTCTCGATATCGCACTCTTCCAATCAGGGATTACGCGTAAAACCCTGTACGCCATGTTCGAGGCCGTCTACAGCGAGCTAGACCTGCCACGCCGCATCCTCCGTCTCAAAGCCAAGGTCATGAAGGCCGAGAGAGTAGCGTGGTACGATCTCGGTGCACCGCTTCCTCTTCCGCAGCAGGATCAGCTCACATGGGAAAAGGCCAAGACCCTCGTCCAGGCCTCGTTCACCCAGGCCTATCCGGCACTCGGTGAATTCCTCCAGACAATTTTCGACAAGAACTGGATCGACTGGACGCCCCGCACCGGAAAGCGACCGGGGGGATTCTGCACGGGTTCTCAGCTAACCAACGAATCGCGGATCTTTATGACGTACAACCATACCATGGGAGACGTTCTGACCTTGGCACATGAGGCCGGCCACGCGTTTCACAGTCACGTCATACGAGACCTGCGCCTCTACGAACGACACTACCCGATGACGCTGGCTGAGACGGCTTCCACATTCGCGGAAATGATCCTGACCGATGGGTTGCTGAAAGACCCATCAATCAGCGACGCACAAAAGGCCCGGGTGTTGGACATGGAGACCGGTCACGGGGCTATCTATCTCATGGATATTCCCGTACGCTATGAATTCGAAAAGGACCTTTACGAGGAACGGTCTCAGGGAGAGATAAGCCTTGGCACCCTCAAAGAGTTGATGGTCGAATCACAGCAGCGTGTCTTTGGCGATCTTCTCGAGGAGGGCGGCGAGGACCCGTATTTCTGGGCCTCGAAGCTGCACTTTTACATTACCGGGGTTACCTTCTACAATTTCCCCTATACCTTTGGATTCCTGTTAAGTCGCGGGTTGTTTGCCATGTTCAAGAAAGAAGAGAGGGAGTTCCTGCCGAGGTATGAGGAGTTCCTCCGGCTCACGGGGAGCGACACCCCTGAGAACGTTGCCCGGCGCACTATCGGCTGCGATCTCGAATTGCCTGAGTTTTGGGTCGAAGCCATCCAAAGCCTCAAAAAGCCGCTGGACGACCTGGAGACGATTCTACCCAGAGTGCTGCCCCTGCATGCGAACTTTGAAGGTGGCTGACCTTTTATTTCCAACCTGTCTTGTTCCTTTGATCATAATTTGATCAAGTACTTCTATGATGATCCTGGTTTCAAACGACGATGGTATTCAATCCGAGGGAATTCTGGCCCTGGAGGAAAAGCTCCAGAGGCTGGGAGAAGTCTACACTGTCGCCCCGGATCGCGTGCAGAGCTCCATGAGCCACGCCATCACTCTGCACCGCCCGTTACGAGCTAAAGAGATAGGACCGAGGCGCTTTGCTGTGGATGGAACACCAACCGATTGTGTAAAGCTGGCGCTGACAGGGCTCTTGCCGTCAAAACCAGCCCTCGTGGTTTCCGGCATCAACATCGGACCAAACCTGGGAGACGATATCATATACTCCGGTACGGTCTCGGCAGCCGTTGAGGGAACCCTTCTGGAGGTCCCATCCATCGCGGTCTCGCTCGTAACTCTGCGAAACTCTCCCTTTGAGGTGGCAGCGGAATTCGCCGGTACACTGGCCGCTCGGGTGCTGGAAAAAGGGCTGCCTTCAGGCACGCTGCTAAACGTGAATGTCCCCCCCTTACCCGCACAGGAGGTGAAAGGGTGGCGCCTTACCCGTCAGGGCAAACGTCGCTACATCGAACAGGTCGTGGAGCGTATTGATCCAAGGGGGAGAAAGTATTACTGGATCGGCGGAGACGACCTGGGATTTGATAAAGAGGACGGAACCGATTGTATGGCGATTCACGAGGGTTATATCTCCGTAACGCCCTTACAGGTCGACATGACCAACTACCGGGTGTTCCAGGAAATCAAGGCGCTCATGTTTCCCTGGCCATAAGTTAGTGTTTCCTCCTGCAACAACGACACCCCATCATCGCCTTGGGATCAGGACTCTACAACCGCTTTGCCGGCAGGGTATGCCTTTTGGCACCGAGAAGCTATCTCAAGTCCGTAGGGCTGGGGGCTATGGGGTGGGCCTTTCCGGCAGCCCTGGGTGCCAAGCTGGGACAACCGTCGCGTCAGGTCATTGGCATGATGGGCGATTGCGACTTCCTGATGGTGATGCAAGATCTGGAGACCGCAGTTCGTGAGAACATCGCCGTGGCCATTGTCGTCTTCAACGACTACGGCTATGGCACTATCCGCGAGCTACAGAAGCGGGAGTTCAACGGCCGGGTCGTTGAATAGGAGTGCAACCCGGTGCCCTTTCACGAGATAGCGCGCTCGATGGCGCACTGGGAATTCGCATCACCAAAGTTGATGAGGTCAAGCCGGCCCTTGCCGAGATCCTAAGCAGCGGCAAGCCGGGTGTGCTCGAGATCTCCATCGATCCTGGCCGCTGCTAGCTTGGTGACATGAGCACGCATCGAATCCTCAACTGTGATCTTCTTAATAGGGTATCCTTCTCTATTTGATCCCTTTTCCTTTCATTGGATTGACTTATATTAGTATTTTTATTACTTAATTTATAATATAAATCATAAGGAGATCTATTATGGGGGCAATAGCAGTCTCTAAAAAAGAGGAACATCAGATTAAGAGGCTATGTAAGGAACTTAAGATACCAACGAAATCCGGGTTGATCCGCGCCGCCTTAGAGGCCTTGGATAAGAAAACCGAGGAGGAAAGGCTACGCCGTGAAATCCAGGAATCCGTTCGGCGCTGTGCTGCCGCGGACAAAAAAGAGAACCGGGAGTTGTTTCCGGTTGGAGTTGCCCGCCGCATTTCCGGTGACTAGATGGAGATCAAGCGGGGGCACTTCTACATTATAGACTTTAATCCACGCGTGAGGACAAAGCCGGGGAAGCTGCGCCCTGCTGTCACACTTCAATCCGATATCATTAATGAGGACGGCTATCCATCCACCGTTGTAATCCCAACAACGACCCGGCTGATTCAAGATCCTGGACTCCTGAGGCTGCGCATCAAAAAAGGGCAGGGCGGGTTGGAGCGGGAAAGCGATCTCCTCTTGGGTCAATTGATCGCTGTGGCCAACGAGTCCTTTCGGGAACAGATCGGGGTCTTACCGGGCAAGCTAATGGAAGAATTGGAAAGACGGGTCCGCATCATCCTTAGCCTGTGAATCGTTGTTATTCACCCCGTACCACAGATCGTTCTGTACGTAAGTGCAGGGATGAATGTTCTGA
>JACZXR010000157.1 GCA_022571535.1 Deltaproteobacteria bacterium
AGTCTCACGGCTTGGGGAAAGGTCTACTTCCGCAGACCCGGCAAAATGCTGTGGCGATACGATGAGCCAAAGGGACAGGTGCTTCTCGCAGATGGGGAGTATCTCTACTTTTACCAGCCAGAGGAAAAACAAGTCATAAAGAGCCGCCTCAGCAGCGCAATCCGCTCGAACACCCCCCTCTCCTTTCTGCTCGGCATGGGAGACCTAAAAAGGGATTTCAAGGCAACTTTAGTAAATTCAGAGCAGAAGCAATATGTGGTACGCCTTGCCCCAAATGAGGCCATAGGTGGGATGGCGGACCTTCTCTTGGGGATCGAAATCAAGGAGTTCGATATCCATTGGGTTCAAATTGAAGATGCTGTGGGAAATGTGACCACCATCCGTTTTTCCGACATGCAAAGAGGGGTGGGGTTAAAAGACTCCTTTTTCCGTCTAGAGGTCCCTGATGAGGTCGAAATTGTGGAGATCGGTTCGTGATTTTCTCTTGCGGCAATCTAAATATGATGGCATACTGCCAAATTGACTCAGAGCCGAGAAGAGGGCGAATATGAGAAAAGAGTTTCTTAAAAAAACCAGCGAGAGGTTACTGGGCATGAAAAAACTGCTTCTTGGCGAAATCCAGGATCGTCTCAAGGGCGAGAGTGAGGGGGGTAAGGATGAGGGGCGTGACACCTATGACTTGGCCAGCGACGAGAGAGATCGGGAGATCAACATGATCCTGAGCGATCGAGAGAGGGAGAAGCTGCTGGCCATTGACGATGCCCTCCAGCGGATCGATGGCAAAACCTACGGAAATTGCGAATGCGGATGTGATCAATGCGAAGGAGAGATTGGCTTACCCCGACTCAAGGTTCTTCCGTTTACCCGGTTGTGCGTGAGGTGCCAAGAAGAAACGGAGAGAGAAAACAGGCTCATCAGAAGAATCGATGAGCCAGGACCTTACCGGAAGCTGACTGGCGCAGACGCTGAAGAGGATAGCTTTTGATCTTACAGAAGCGGACGGCGAACTCTATCTTCTCCTAGCACAAAGATCACAATAATTGTGGCGACCACGATGGTGGAAAGGGTTGCGATGGCAGCCTTGGCTGCATCCAGTTTATGAACCTTCTGAGTGCCAAGAAATACGAGATAGAAGCTGTACAGATAAGCGAATATACCTAAGTAGGGTATCCAGGCAAGCATCAGAGTGGACCCAGCGTAAGAGCATAGTCGCAAGGTCCCTTCATAGTCTCCTTTTCCCTCAAAGAGATATTGGCACGCGAGCATCAAAACACCCGGCCCGAATATGTAGGCTAGGCCAACCAAAAAGAAGGCATTGACCGCATCAACCAGATCGGAGACAGCTATCCTCAGGAGAAAGTAAAAGATGGCTGAGATGCCCAGGAATATTAAGGGATTTCCAAAACCCCCGCTTGAGGGCATCTCGTGGTAAAATTCCCACGGGTCCAAGATCACCTTTTTCCAAACCCTTACAAATCCCTTAGGTCCGTCCCGAAAATCGAACTCAGCACCGTTCATATGGCCTCCTTTGAGTTCCCGAGCTGCCCGAGGGTTAATATAGATTATTAAACCCCTTGGAGGCAAGTTCCCGTTTTTCACCAACTTGCCTTTCCTTACAAATCGTGAAAATCTCGCGGTGAAATTCTATGATCAAGAGGTCAGAGTCTTCAGTGGAGGTTAGCCCATGCGTGACAAAAAGATCGGAGTGATTGGAGGCGGAAAAATCGGATCTGCCTTGATCCGCGGCATCTTAAAGGCAGGCCTGGTCCACAAGGATCAAATCATTGCCAGCGCCCCGCGCGACAGCGTGCGCCAGTCCCTAGCCAAGGAGAGCGGGATCCGAGTCACCTCTGGGAATGTTGAGGTGACCGAATTTGCTGATACCGTGATTCTCACGGTCAAACCCCAGATAATAGATTCTGTCTTGCAAGAAATCTCTCGCAAAATCGGGGTAAAGAAATTGCTCATTTCAGTTGCTGCCGGAGTCCCACTGGCCAGGATCGAGGGTTACCTGCCAAAGGGCTCCCGTGTGGTACGCGTTATGACCAATACCCCTTGTGTGGTGGGAGTCGCGGCATCGGCGTATGCCCGGGGAAGCCATGCCACCAAAGAGGACCTAGATAGGGTGGAGAGGATACTAAAAAGTGTGGGGATTGCGTTGCAATTAGAAGAGCGCTATTTGGATGCGGTGACTGGCCTCAGCGGTAGCGGTCCTGCTTATGTTTTCCTATTTATTGAGTCGCTAGCCGACGGGGGGGTCCGGGCGGGTCTCAGTCGTGAGGGTGCTCTCCAGCTAGCGCTCCAAACCGTTTACGGTTCTGCCAAGCTGGCATGGGAAAGCGGTAAGCATTTAGCACAGCTGAGAGATGAAATTACCTCTCCAGGAGGGACAACCATCTCGGGTCTTTACGCTTTAGAAAAGGGAGGTTTTCGAGGCATTGTCATGGAGGCTGTCTTAAAAGCCACAGAGCGCTCCCAGGCACTGGGAAAGGGGGAATCGTAGGGCATATCCAAGCTTTCACGCTCACCGATTCGGCTCGTCATCAGATTTCTGCCTCTCCTTGCGCAGCGCAATCAAGAGCAAGACGATCAATCCGCCCCACAGGATGGTGAACATAAGCAGCATCATCAAAAGGCTCTGGCCGGTCATTGGTCCTCCAGGGTCGTTCTGGCAATCCACCAATTAAAACCGACAAAGAGCGAGACCACAACCCCCCACTGGAAGAGACAGGTCCCCACGGATTCGATGCGCAAGGGATTCCACCACCCGTTGGGGTCGGCCTGAATTGCAACCCAGAACCACCAGCCGATGAGCGCTGTGACCTCCACCGGGATTAAATATTTGACAATTGCATCGTACCATTTTCCAATGCGGACATCGGTCCCCTCAGCATTGATATAATGCTCCCGGAACTGCGATACACCAAACCAGAGCACCGCAAAGGCAAAGATTGCGCCACTCACTATCAGACCAATCCCCCAAACCCAGTCCTGATTTAAAAAGAAGGCCGAGTTCATGGCGGATGGAATACCCATGATGAAGCCAACGGCGCCCACAGAGAAAATGGCCCGGTTACGCGCAACGCCGGCGTCGTTGAGCACACGCACTGCCAATTCGATCATGGAAATGAGCGAGCTCATCGACGCGAAGAACAGGGCAAGGAAGAAGAGGATCGAAAAGAAATAACTGCCTGGAAGCTGGGAGAACAGCTGCGGAATCCAGATGAAGGCCAGCCCCGTGTTAAGCGGACCAGGCTCGGAGATCACCTGCGCAGCCCGGGCAGGTACCAGGGCATAAACCGTAGAAAAGATCATGACTCCTGACACAAGGGAAATGGAATGGTTGGCAAACGCGGTAATGCCCGAGTTGAGCACGGCATCTTCACGATTTTTCATATAGACGGAGTAGGTCAGAATCAGTCCCCAACCCGCGCCGGTGCTCCATGCGTTCTGACTCAGCGCATCCAGCCAGACGTGGTAATCGAGCAGCATTTCCCACCGTACCGTGAAAAAGATTTCAATCCCTTTCATGGCCCCGGGCAACGTGACTGCGCGCAAAAACAGGATCACTAACAAAACGACCAGGGAAGGTACGAACAAACGGTTGGCCCTCTCGATGCCGCGAACCACGCCCCGATAGAGGATCATTGTCCCGATTGCCAGCGAGAGGAAATGAAAGAGGACTGGCTGATAGCCGTTAATAAAGTCGTTCCAGAATGCCTCTGAGCTCTCGAAGACGAGGCCTTCCAGCTCTCCGGAAAGTGCCCCTGTCAGGTATCGAAGACACCAACCGGTAACCACAGAGTAATAGAACATGATAGCGGTGGAGACGAACCCCACAAACGCTCCCATCCACGTGAATCCACTACCGATCAGCTTGCCAAAGGCCCCGACGGTTCCCTTGCGAGTCCCCTTCCCCATGGCGATTTCAATGATGATAATGGGAATGGACCAAAGGAACAGAAAGACGAGCCAGGGAATCAAAAAAGCCCCGCCGCCGTATTTGGCCGCGATGCGAGGGAAGCGCCAGATGTTGCCCGTTCCCACAGCCACGCCGACCATCGAGATGAGCAAGGCCCATCGGGAGCTAAACTGTTCAAGCCGTTCATTGGCCAAGATGGTTATCTCCCCGAGCCCTTATCTTATTCTCCTCGCTGAGGTTGTCTAGCCATTTTCCTCTTTAAAACCTCCTGAAATAGTGGTTGGCCACCAAAGAGATTCATTTTAGAGGGGACCCTAACTCTTGACCATGATCCAGAACAAGCTTATTGTTTGAAGTTGTCATCTCACTGCCAGTGGCCATCAATGAGTAGATTGCTCCTCTCTCGAACGGTGTCTCTGATTTTTCTCGCTGCTTCCCTCGCGGGCTCGTATTCCATTGCAAGCGAAAGAGACGAGGCGTTTAAAATAATTAATGAAGCCCGCGCAACTGCAAGAACAGGCCAGTACCCGGAGGCATTGGACAAACTTGAGGAGGCTATCAGCTTTACTGACTTCGGCGGGCAAAAGCTAGCAATGGGTATCGCGTACAACAACATGGCCGAGATCTATCTTCTACAGAGAAATACTCTTCAGGCCCTCAGCCACCATTATCAGGCCTTAAGGATCTACAATGAGATTGGCCACCGAAACGGGATCGTTGCCACCGGCAGGCAAATCGATGAGATCCTGGCACAACCCGAAACAGGTAGTGAAAAATCCACTCCAGGATCCACCAGACCCCTTGTGTCGGAAATCTCAGCCGAGACAAGACAAAGGCTTCTCAACGAGGCAATGGAGCGTGTAAGGAATCGGATCAAGACACGGCAGGCAGAAACGGAAGGCGGCGAAACTGTTCCCTCTCAGGCTTCCAGGGAAACCCCAGCCCCACCTCAGGACCCTCTCCTCCCACAAAGCGCCAAGACAGAATCGGCTAAGGACGTAAAGCAAGCGGAATACAACACCTATCTCGAGGGGATCAAGAGGAGTGTATTCCGCGCTTGGGAACCAGAGCAGGCGAGCCGAAATAAAGAGCAGGGAAGGGTTGTTTTGGAATTTACGATCCTTAGAGATGGCCGCCTGGAAAATATGCGCATTTTGCGCTCATCGGGATACCCTTCCCTGGATCGGGAGGCCATGCGCTCCGTCAAAGCTGTGTCCCCCTTCAGACCTCTCCCGGAACGAATCGGCTTATCCGAGCTCAGTATTCGCTACACCTTTAATTATAGCCTGAAATAAGAGCCACAGGAGATCAAAAAAACAGACAAGCCCCCTCACTTCAAGGGACCTGCTTGTTTAAACCCTATTCGTGTGATTGCTTCAAAGGCGTCCTGATTATTGGGATCTAGCTCCAATGCATGGGCATAGCTAGCATCTGCACGCTCAAAAGACCCTAGGATCTGGAAATTCTTCCCCTTTAAGGCGAAGACCTGTGCTAGCCAAAATGACTCTTCGCTTAGGAGAGATTCCGCAACGTCAAGAAAATTCAGGGACTCCCGGTAATGGGAAAGACGATGGTGGGCACGGGCTAGATAGTAGTAACTATAAGGATTGGTGGAATCGATGGCAATGGTCTTTTCAAACTGCTCTATGGCCTTCTCATATTCTCCAGACCCAAGCAACCTTCTTCCCTCTTCAGTGATCCGAAGCGAGGCCGCACGCCGCGGTGAAGTCTCTGGGGTAATCTTGGCTAACAGAGAAGGCTCACCTGGCAGGATGGAAGAGGCCTCTTGGCGTAGTGCTGTCGCAGGTCGCTCCTCCCCTTGCACGCTCGGCAGGGCTTCGTCGCCCACTCCCAATTCCCCTAGCGGTGCTGCGCTTTCCCCTTCGGGCTCTGTCGGCAAAGTCCCCTTTGTACCAGCTGGGGCTACCGCAGCCGGAGGAAACCCCATCCAACCTGGAGCGATCGGGCGACTCTCGTGCAGATCCTCCTCTTTGATATCACTCTCTGTCAGCAGAAGGAGACTCGATCTTTCTCCACGCGGCAGAGAATACACCCGAAACGGTAAACCCCGTACCACGGACTTACGTCCGTGGCTTTGGGGCGCTGCCCTTACAGGGAGGTCGGAACATTCATCCCCGCGCTTACGCACGGGGCGTTCTGTCGTGCGACCTTGAGGCTCTCGACAGGTGGTACGGGGTAAACACCAAAGATAGTCGAGTAAATCACTTCGATTTCGGCTCCGCGCTTGTCGAGATCTCTGACCCGGGCTTCAGGGTCGGTCAGCTCTCGCACGGCAAGGTCGATGTCC
>JACZXR010000158.1 GCA_022571535.1 Deltaproteobacteria bacterium
TGCTGTCATATCCTCGTCAACACCGTAGATGACTCGAATATTTTTTCAGATCGGGGTCAAAAGGCCGGTAACTGGTGTCCTAAGCCGCTCAACACCGGAAATCTCTCGATTATTTTCTCAGATTGGGGTTAACTATCCCTTTCTTCCGGCACAAGCTCTAGCCAAGCTATGCGATTGTTGTGTCGCCAATCGGTCCCCCTAATTGACCCATTTATCCAAGACCCGTAGCTTCATCGAGTCTCTCCTTTGCCAATTAAAGATGTACGGAAAGACAGGTTTTACAAACCATCATTTATTTCATATTCAAAAGGCTTTCGAGGTTCCTGGCAACCTTCTTGAGAGCACTTATCTTTTTGTCCAGATTGTTAACACTCTCAAACAGCTCTGCAGCCGTCCTATGGAGCTTTGCTCCCTCGCGAAGCGTGCGCTTTGCAGCCTCCCAGGTTGTATCTCCAATATCCTGGGCTTTCTTTCCTTTGATATCCTCGCCTGCTGTTTTGTACGCCTCAACAATTTTTCGCCAATACTTGCTTGCCTTTTGATAATTATCCGAGGCCGAATATTTGTCATCACCAGCATCGTCTAGCGCATCACCAGCTGTCTCATAGCTCCTGATGCTCTCAAGTTTGATTGCATCTGTTCTTTTACTTTCGGCCTGCAAATCAAGGTCCACGGCTATCTGTTGCCGTATTAAGGCTATCTCCTCCCATTGCTCCGTAGACTCCCGACCTTCAGGTTCTTCTGTATAACCCTGAGACAACAGTGAGAAGAGCCCTATAGCAATTATCAGCCCTGGTGATATCCTTCGAAACATCTTGTTTATCGCTCGCTTACGATGCAGCAATAACGCCTAACGCCAGAAGACTATTTTTACTCCATTGAAGCAGTTCCACAAGAGTGATCTCCAGGTGCTCATGGACAAATGAATACGAATCGAGAAATGGGTCCCAAACAAACCAAGATAGGCCTACTTGGCCTGACAATCTTGATCGCTAAGCACTTCTAACTTTATGGGGGTTCGGGGCTAGAATGAGTCTGGAGGATTTTAGGCTGGAACCTGTAAATATCCCTGCTGAACTATCAGTGCCCAGGAAGCCCGTGTCGCCATGTAATGAGATCTGGCCCTTCGAAGGTCCTGCTCTAATTTAAGAATGAGTCGTCTACCTTTGTCACCTATAGATTTTCTGACTGACCTGTATTCAGCCCTGAGTTTTCCCCAGTTGGCATATGCCGACAACAGCGCCTCATGGGTAATGTGAATATTCCGTTCCATAGCCTCGCGGAACTCTTGGGAAAACCCCGCCAGTCTTTGCTCCACCTGGTTTCGTTGAACATCAAGGCGGGCTTTAAAGATATGCATATCGGAGGCTCTGTGTAGACCATTTGCCAAACGAAGGATTTCAAGCGTTTTGATGAGCCATTTAGTAGGGTCAAAGTGGTACCAACGGATACCATTTCGGTAATCGTACTGAAACCGGTGATGAAAATTATGATAACCCTCCCCATAGGTAAGAAATGCTACGAGTGCGCTGTCCCGCGATGAGTCTTTTAGAGAATAGGGTTGCTTTCCCAAAAAATGACAAAGCGAGTTTATGAGAAAGGTCGCATGATGCACAATCACTATACGGGTTATCCCCGCAAGGAGAAAACACCCCAACGCATTACCCAGGTAATAACCAATCAGCAAGGGCAAACCTCCCCCAATAATGATTGCAAGGGGAAGATAGAACCGATGCTGCCAGCGCACTAGAGAATCTTCAGAGAGGTCATGTTCTCTATCAAAAGATAATTTCTTAGGACGTTTCAATAGGACCCATCCCATGTGGGCGTGGAAAAACCCTAGGCGAATGTTATAGGGATCGGGATCCTGATCTACAAATCGGTGATGGTTTCGGTGGTCGGTGGCCCAGTGTAATGCAGAGTTCTCGCAGGCCGCAGCTCCAAAAATCAGGTAAAAGAGTTTAACCATACAATTGGCTTCATAGGAGCGATGGGCGAACAAGCGATGATACCCGCCCGTAATAGACAACCCTGTGGCAATCAGGTAGATGACAAACACCCCAATCAAAGACCAGGAGGTACCCACATAGTAAATATGGAGCGGCATACCAATGAGGGCTATTAATGGAGTGATTGTGAGAAAAAGTGTATTCCCCCAGTTAAGCCGAAGGGGAGGGCGAGTAAGTTGAGTTTGGGTTATCGAGGTAGAGTTTTGCATTAAGGTTACCCCCAATTTTTTACTATTCGTGATCAATCAGGCCAGGTGTCGATTTTAGACTATGAAGAGAGAAAACCCTATTTGATGTTCGGCCAACGAAAACTTAAAAAATTACCCCATGTAAACCTGCCAGGTTGAATTTGAGATTACCAGGCATGGATACTACCAGCAGACGGACCAAATAGTCCAGACGGCTTTCCGTCAACCAATTAAAGGTTAATTTGTAGTAACCTGGTTAGTGTGGAGGATTTAGGGACTGAATGCAATGATAAAAATGTAAAAATTATAGATTGATAGATTCAGCCGATTGCAATTGTCCTTTTAACTGGAATCGCCCTATTAAGGGATGCCCTTACTTATTGAAATGTTTGGGGAAACATAGGGCCACCCGTTGGAGTTGACCCAGCGACCACCTGATTACGACTTCTCCCCCTTCTTTAGGCAAAGCCACCTACTCACTCCAAGACAACCCTGAACTTTTCAATACCCTGGGCCAGAATAACGTGCAGTTTCTGGTTACTGTCGGAGGCATCACACGGCCACAATGCGGACACCAGATCGGCCGACCCCCTGATCCGAGATCAGACGGTCCACTATAACTACTCTTTAGAGGCAATATCTTTTGCCCGCTTGTTGGTGAAGTGTTCGTACCAAGAGGACTAAAAAGAGGGCGAGGGACCCAACGCCTGCTGTCATATAAATTTTTTACTTGCAGATTGCTGCCTTGAAGAGTCTGGATACTCCCTTTGGGAGTCCTTTTTTGGACACATTGTGACAACCATGACCACCCACAGGATTCTCGTTGATAGAAAACCTTTAAAAATCACCTGAATATGGATTGGGCATAACTATTGCTCAATTCCCTTCCATCGGACCCAAGCAGGGAAAAAGTATACCGCTCTGTTGATATTTGCCTGTTTCTGCTCACTCAATAAATGCTGACCCTTTTTCAAAGGGATCAGGGCATAAACCGAAGGAGGATTGACCCATGGCGGAAGCTATAATCAATAATGGACCGAGTCAGGAGAAACTTCTCAAACTCACGCGCTTTCTTAAGCCTATCAGGATCGGCGAGATCGTGCTTAAGACCTCTCGGTATCCGGAGATGAAGACGTGGTATCAGGCTGTTCTCGGCGTTGAAACCTTTTTCGAGAGCAAGCTCAAGGCTGCGTCTTCTCTAGATACGAAACCTGGCGAGCTCAAACCTGCAGGCAATGTGATCCAGCTTTGCTTTTTCCGGGTTCATATGGAGTATCCTTACGGACAAATGGTGGTGCTCTTCCATGTTTCGGGCATCGGTGATAGGCCAACCAACGACCCAGGCCTGCACCACATGCAGTTCAGACACGCTTCGTTTGAGGACACAATAGTCCGCTACGAGCGCTTGTGCTCAGCCGGCATCAAGCCCTTCAGAACGGCGACCCACGGTCCTTTCACGAGCTTTTACTACCACGATCCGGACGGGAACTCCGTCGAGCTATTCGGGTCGAACTTCGACACTGAAGAAGAGTATCTGGGCTATTTCAAGACGGAGAGCTTCGCCGAGAACCACGCGGGAATTGATGTCGATCCGGAGGAATTCGTGCGCCGTTTCCGGAGCGATGCTCCTCAAAGCAACCTGCTGAAAATTTCCGTTTGACAACGTCTGCATTCGAGGGTCCCGCCGCAGACTTTTACCCTGGCACTGGTTTGTGTACAGGCTTGGGACGGGTGGAGCGCCAGCGCCTCGCTCAGGGCGGCGGTGACTTCCGGGGCGGCCGGGTCGGGCAGCACCCATTGGGGGGACGTGGCGCGCATCCCTGCGCCTCCGGCTCGGGTTCGAACGGGTCGCTTGCGGGAAAGGAATTGGGAGGACTTTAGCCTCCGCGCCCCGACGCCGTCAACCGTGCCTCGCGCTGGATAGTATCCTCAATTGAAAAATGCCTTCCTGTTTTTGGGGTCGACCCTCTGAACCTCCGTAGAAATCAGGGATCAGGCTCAGGAGGCTTCGGGCTATACGGCAAAGGCATTGGAAGGATTGATCGAGTTCAATCGTGCAATGCAATCATCCACGATCTCGTTCCACTGTCGTTGCGTGACCGCCAGATGCGAGTGGTCGTTTTGGGAGCCCGCCGGAACAAGCAAGTCGATCTTCAGGTTTCTGATTTTTCCCAGACTGTGAATAATCACATCCCGCACATTCGGCACTTTGTGAACCAATACAGCCCGCCAGACCCCTTCCTTGTCAGGTGAAAGGTTGTCGCCCGGGAAAAGGATGTTCCCCGCGGGCGTATGCCAGAGGTAGCATGAGCTGCCGACCGTATGACCCCGGGGGTCATGATAATCTCAAACCCGGATTCAAGTTCTCCGTCCTCATTGAATGTTTCATCTACCTGACACTGGGTGGATACGATTTCCTTCTCCTGCTCCGGGCAGGTCAGCGGTGCCCCAAACAGTTCTCGCGTCCGATCGCAAAACGAGCCCGCCTCATCGCTGTGAGAGAGGAATTGCTTTTTGATTCCGCCTTTGCCGCGAATAAATTCCGCATGGGCTTCGACCTGTCCCGAGCTATAGACCCAGAGATTGCCTTTGGGCCGTACCAGCAGGAATGCCCGGGTCTGAAAAGAACTTCCAGCGAACGGGAACGCACCGTCGGTTTCATACCAATTGGGATGTATCTCGTTCATATTTTCAACGGGCCATGGAGAAGGCCCGGCATCGGAAATAAACGCGCTTTGTCCGTCGTTCAGCTTTATCCTTGCTGGTCGGTGAATTGCAAAACTCGTTGCTTCAGATTAAGCCACTACCCCGCGCAGAAACCCGCAATACACCGCCCGCAATATAGCGATGGTGCGATCCCCTCCCGCCGGTACATCTCCGGAAGGGACTGGACGCGGCGGGAGGGGATCGCCGGATGGGTGGCCAAGCACGGGGTCGCCCAGCTTGTCCCGGATCAGCCGGTCCGCGGTCTCGCCATCGGGGATCCTGAGCAACGCCTCGGCGAGGCACATCAGGACCACGCCTTCCTGGCTGGAGAGCTCGTATTCCTGGAGGAAGGCGTCGATTCCGCCGGCGCCCTGGCGGCCGGCGCGCACCGCGGCCACCAAGTTTTGCGCGCGGGCGGCGATACGCCGGTCCGCCAGAGGGCCGAGATCGGCGGCGGCGAGCAAGACCGATACGCATTCGCCCTCGTCGGCGCGATAGGCCTGGGCAATGGCGCGGCGCAAGGCATCCGGTGGCGGCGAGGAGCCCTCGAAGATCATCCGGCGGGGCGCTCGAAGACGATGATCAGGCAGCCCGTATCGGTCCAGGAATTATGCTTCGTCCCGGGCGCAAAACTGACAAAATCCATGGTCTCGAAGACCGTCCCGTCGCTGTCGGTGAGAGTGCCTGCCAGGATCAGGAAATCCTCGTAGCCGACGTGGGTATGGGGGATCGTCACCGCCCCCGGCGCCATGCGCATCATATAGCTGCCGGCGCCCGCCCGCTCGAAGCGCAACGGCAACCAGGTGATTTCGGCTTGAACGGGGCCTTCCATATCATAGGGGCGGAACGGCGTCTCAAGGATTGGGGTAACCTCGCGCGGCGTCTCTTTTTCAGCCATGGTCGAACCTGCGATATTTGGATACTGTGCGAATTGTCGCGCCTTCAGGAACCCGAGAGCAAGCATAAACCCGCCACCGTGAAAGACTTCATGACCGACTCCACCATCGAGTCCCTACTGCGGCGTATCGCCGAGGGACTTGAGCGAATAACGCCGCCGCCCGCCGCGGACGCTCTCGGCCAGGCGCTGCCCCAGCGACGCGAGCTTCCGCTGGAGCTGCGCGTTTTCGTGAAACGCCGTGGGCGGATGGGCACGGGAGGCGCTCTGCTTTACCTCGGGGGGCTAGCGCTGCTATGGGGTATGGCGCTGTTCTTGGCGCCATTTCCGCTGGGAGCGCTGGCGGGCATGAGCGTCTTCATCGCTGGGGTGACCGTCATCCCAGCCGGGACCATCATCCGTCGGGTGCGTCGACT
>JACZXR010000159.1 GCA_022571535.1 Deltaproteobacteria bacterium
GCCCTTGCCAGAATCAAGAGCTACCTCGATTACGGGATTTTTCAGCCCATACAGATAGCGGCCATCCATGCCCTCAACGGGCCTCAACAGTGTGTAGAGGAAATCCGAGAACGGTACCGTCGTCGGCGAGACACCCTGGTCAATGGGTTGGATCGCATCGGGTGGAAGATCAAGCGACCTAAGGCAACCATGTTTGTGTGGGCGGAGATCCCCGAGGCATGCAAGAAGATGGGCTCTCTCGATTTCTCTAAATTTCTCCTCAATAAGGCTAAGGTGGCCGTTTCGCCGGGGATCGGCTTTGGTGAATACGGCGATTCCTTTGTGCGCTTTGCTCTCATCGAAAACGAGCACCGTACCCGACAAGCCGTGCGAACAATCCGAAAGGCACTGGGAAAATATCTGGACTAAAGATGGCGCGATCAATCAACATAGCCCTTCTCGGGCGCGGGACCGTAGCCCAAGGGGTGATTAAATTACTATTTAAAAATCAAAGCCTTATAGAGAAAAGAGTAGGTGCTACCTTAACTCTCTCCAAAGTCCTGGTAAGAAATACACGCAAGCACCGAGAATTCAAATTGCCGGCCCGGTTGCTGGTTGACACCCCTGAGAAGATTCTCAATGATCCGAAGATTGACATCGTTGTTGAGTTGATGGGTGGTTATGAACCTGCGCGCAGCTATATCTTAAAGGCCATGGAAGCCGGAAAGGATGTCGTAACCGCTAACAAGGCACTTCTTGCAGTTCATGGGGAGGAGATTTTCACAAGGGCACAGAGCCATGGGATTGATATTGGATTTGAAGCCAGCGTGGGGGGAGGAATCCCTATCATTAGAACCCTCAAAGAAGGATTGGCCGGAGACCGTAACCGGGCTCTTTATGCCATCCTCAACGGGACCTGCAATTACATCCTCACTACAATGGAAGACAAAGGCGAAAGCTTCCGCGAGGCCCTGGCGAACGCACAGCAGCTGGGCTATGCGGAGGCCGATCCGAGCTTTGACATTAATGGCATAGATGTGGCGCACAAGCTGGCCATTCTGATCATCTTGGCTTTTGGAACACGGGCGAGGTACAGAGACATCTACACAGAGGGAATTCGGCAGATTGGCGCTATGGACATTTCCTATGCGAGGGAATTGGGGTACAGGATCAAACTCCTGGCCATAGCGAGACATGAAGATGGCGCCATTGATGCGCGGGTCCATCCTGCCATGGTTCCGGTGGACCATCCTTTAGCCTTGGTGAGGGGGGCCTACAATGCGATCTTTATCGATGGAGAGGCCCTGGGGCCTACCATGTATTTTGGCCAAGGTGCGGGGATGATGCCTACGGCCACGGCAGTATTGGCCGACATCATCGAGATTGCCAGGAATCGGATCCATGGAAAGAGTTTACGTATCCCTCCACTTGGATACTCTATGAAGAGTTTAGGTCGATTTCCGATGAAAACGATCGATGATTTAAAGACCCAGTACTATCTCCGTTTCATGGTATTGGACAGGCCCGGAGTGTTAGCGCAGATTTCTGCCATCCTTGGTCACAAAGGAATCAGCATTGCCTCGGTAATTCAAAAGGAAGAAAGAAAAGGTAAATGCGTCCCTGTCATTATTCATACCCGGGCAGCTCGAGAAAGGGACCTCAAGGATGCTATCTCCCGGATTAACCAACTCAAGGTAGTGAGGGCCAAGACCGTTTACATCCGGGTTGTCGCATTTGCTTGAGCGAGATGAGAGCAAACAATCAAGTTATATCGAACACGGGGTTTGAATCCCCGTGTTCGACCAAAGGGGAGAGCTTCCGCTTCTCCTCTTTGGAAACCCCATCGGCTTTGTGCCCGCCTCAAGAGGCGGGATTTACATTAAATCTAAAGATTACCAACAGGGAGAAATTGCTGGGCGACAGTCTCGCCCGGCCCCGTGGGGTCTGTTATTGTCGAATTGCCTCCGACCCAGATGCCCTCGCATCTTTCTTCAAACAAGCGGGAGAAGGTCCGTGAAATATATCATTCTGCAAGGGGATGGCATGGCGGACTATCCTATTGAGTCCCTAGGAGGAAAGACGCCGCTTGAGGCAGCGGCAACTCCAAATATGGATTGGCTTGCCTCTCACGGGATATTCGGCCTCGCCCATACCATTCCAGAAGGATTTCCGCCAGGAAGTGATGTGGGTAATTTGAGTATTCTTGGCTATGATCCTAAAATCTACTATACGGGCCGTGCACCGTTAGAGGCAGCCAGCATGGGGGTCCGACTGGGTCCCGAAGATATTGCCTTCCGCTGTAATCTTGTTGCCCTGAGGGAAGACGGAAAAGCTACTATCATGGAGGACTTTACGGCGGGACACATCTCCAGCGCCGAGGCCAACGAGATTATTCAGGATCTAAATCGCCAACTAGGGGATGACAGCGTGAAATTTTACCCGGGCGTTAGTTACCGTCATCTGATGGTTTGGTACGGCGGAAGAGGAGATATTAAAACCACTCCGCCACACGACATCACCGATAGGGAAACCGCCCCATACCTCCCGGAAGGGGATGGTGCAAAGTTCATTCGTAATCTGATGGAGCGCTCGAAGTCGCTTCTCACCCGCCATCCGATCAACCGCGAACGGGAGAAGAGAGGAGAGAGAAGGGCAACTTCCATCTGGCTCTGGGGTCAGGGCAAGGCGCCCAACATGCCATCGCTGAACAAAAGGTTTGGCATTAACGGAGCCGTTATCTCAGCAGTGGACCTCATCAACGGACTCGGGGTCTATGCCGGACTTGAACGAATTTCGGTGCCAGGGATCACAGGCTTTCTCGATACAAACTTCCAAGGCAAGGGGGAATACGCGCTGGAGGCCCTGAGACAAAAAGACCTGATCTTTATCCACGTGGAGGCCCCGGATGAGGCCGGCCATATGGGGGACGCCGCGGCAAAGGTCAAGGCCATCGAGGCCGTTGATGAAAAGGTGCTAGGGACCGTTCTTCGTGGAATGGACCGTTGGCCCGACTGGAGGCTCCTCCTCCTTCCGGATCACGCAACCCCTGTAGCTTTGAAAACCCATGTCTCCGATCCGGTTCCTTTCGTCCTCTATTCCTCGAAGGAAGAAAAGATTCCAAAGAGTCTGAGCTTTAACGAAGGTGATGCAAAGAGGACTGGAATTAATGTAAAGAAGGCTTATACCCTGATCGAGGGGCTTATTAAAGGGAGGAAACTATGGATCGAAACCTCGCATTAGAGGTTGTTCGTATCACTGAGGCGGCTGCCATAGCGTGCGCTCGGTATATGGGAAGAGGAGACGAGAAGGCGGCAGATCAGGCAGCAGTGGATGCCATGCGACTCGCCTTTAACGACATCCCTATAGACGGCACGGTGGTTATAGGAGAAGGGGAGAGGGATGAGGCACCCATGCTTTTTATTGGCGAAAAGGTGGGTTCCGGAGAGGGGCCTCCCTTGGACATTGCCCTCGATCCGTTGGAGGGGACAACCATCTGCGCCAACGGAGGTCCAAACGCCCTGTCTGTCATTGCAATGGCAGAGCAGGGGAGCTTTCTCCACTCTCCCGATACCTACATGGACAAGATCGCAGTGGGTCCGGCGGGGAAGGGGATCATTGATCTCGACAAGAGCCCTACGGAAAATCTCAAGCTACTCGCAGAGGCCAAAGGATGCCGGGTAGACGAGTTGACCGTGATTATTCTCTATCGCCCTCGACACGAGGCCTTGATTCATGAGGTCCGCAGGGCCGGGGCGCGTATCAAGCTGATCAGTGACGGAGACGTCGCAGCAGCGATTGCCACAACGAAACTCGAGACCGGCATTCACATGATGCTTGGGATTGGGGGTTCCCCCGAGGGTGTGCTAGCTGCAGCGGCACTACGCTGCGTTGGGGGTGAAATGCAGGGCCGCTTGAAACCCAGAAATCAGCAGGAAGTTGAACGAGCCCAGGCCATGGGCATAAAGGATATGGATAAAAAATATTCCATCGAAGAGCTAGCAGGGGGGGAAGTCATGTTTGCTGCTACCGGTGTAACGGATGGCGACTACCTCAATGGGATTCACTTCTCTGCCGATGGGGCGACCAGTCAGTCCATCGTGATGCGGTCCAAGACCCGCACCATCCGTGTCATCAACGCCACTCATCACTTTGCGTTCAAACCTGGGTTTTGAATCACTGCCGTCCATGCTGCGTCTGTGAAGAAAAAAAAAAGCAAAAGAAGGTTTGCGCTTATAACGGTATTCATTCTGTTGGCGGTTCTCCTCTGGATCTTCCGGAATGACCTCCAGGATCTTGCCAAGTCTGCTCGGCAAAAAATCATCCCCGGTAAGTCCGAGAAGCCACCGCAAGAGAGGATCCTGGAACGGGAGAGAAAACAGCTTGAGGAGATCCTCAAGCGCCGCTAGCGATGGTCATCCGTGTCTGATACCGTGCAGCGGAGGGCTCCTTGCCTGAGGTAGGACGGAGGATAATGAGTGGTATTGCTAAGATGTTGGTCAATCAGCTCTTTTAGAAGATGACGAGTTTCGTTTGAGGAGTTTTCGGCGTGGATCTATAGGAGTACCATTGACGCGAACCTCATAATGCAGGTGAGAGCTCGTACTTTTTCCTGTATTTCCTAGATTGGCGATCTTCTGATTCTTGCGGACTCGATCTCCCTTTTTTACATAGATCTTAGATAGGTGCCCGTAAAGGGTGGTGATCCCCTGGCCGTGTTTTAGGACAATGGTCTTGCCATTGCCGCCTTTTATACCGGCGAACTCCACAACTGCATCCCCCGATGCATAGACTGGAGTTCCTTGCCGATTGGCAATGTCGATTCCAGAATGAAACTGCGACTTTCCTGTCCAGGGAGAACGGCGCCTTCCAAACCGGGAGCTTAGCCGCCCCTTCGTAGGCCACTCGGAGGGCATAGAGGCGATAAGTCCCTCCAGTTCGCTCTCTAGAGAGGAGAGAAGAGTTTCCAATTCTCTTACGACCTGCTGGCCTTTTAGAGAGGATCTGCGTTTACGTGGTAGAGAATCCTGGATTTTCTTTCGCAACCCCTTCCAGTTGACCAGAAGCTGCTGGCTAGCCTTTGCCCGGTCGCGGAGGGCTAACAGCTTCTCCTGCTGGACCTGCACTTGAGCCCTCAACGTATTCAGCTCTTCCTTGTGCTTAGACTTCAGCTTGGTCACTTCCCCTTGGCGCTCGGCCTTCATTGCCGCCAGCCCGTCTTTGAGCCTGGTACGCAACGTGGTCACTTCCCCTTGGCGCTCGGCCTTCATTGCCGCCAGCCCGTCTTTGAGCCTGGTACGCAACGTGGTCACTTTCTCTTGGTGCTCGGCCTTCATTGCCGCCAGCCCGTCTTTGAGCCTGGTACGCAACGTGGTCACTTCCTCTTGGTGCCTGGCATTCACTGCAGCCAGTTCCTCTTTGAGCCCGGCACTCAGTGCTGTCACCTTCTCATTGAGATGGGCACCCTGAACCTTTAAATGGTCTCTTTCAAGTTTCGTTTCGGCTAAAAGTTGCTGGCTGTTCTCGATGAGTTCTTTAAGGCTCAACAGGTTTTCTCGCTGCGCCATAACCTGAGTCCTCAGGGTTGCTACCTCTACTTTGAGCTGATCACTCAGGATTTTTATCTCTTCCCTCTCGACTTTCATCCACAAATAATCGGCAAGCAGCCACCCGCTGAGCCCCAGCAGAGTGAGCACCGCGCATGTGAAGATACGAATAAACCTTCTGGATACGACCAGATGCCTTATCCGAGTTCCCTGCTGTGGATGAATTAGAATCGAGTAGGATTTATCCATACACCATCAGATTTGCGTGACGATTTAGAAAGTCATGCTGACGCCTGCGAGTGAAAGGTCCTTATTTTTGCGAGAAGGGTATCCGATAATGAACTGCCATGTCAAACTAATGTTGACTCAATTGCGAAAAGTGTGGGCTCGGAGGAAGCCGAGGGGGCCTGCCCCTCAGCGGGAGCCAATGGGCCTCTGCTTGACTGTTCCCAAGTACTCAACCTAGGCTCCTTTCTCTCTGAGAACGTTTTGTATCGGATGGCTCCCTTTCTTCGGAGCAGACCCCCTCGGCACCACCCATTGAGTGTAAATTTCCGAGAGGGAGGAAGCGTGAAGGCCTGAGGAACAGGGAGGAGATGGTTGGTACAGGCCCTGACAGTTGGAGAACCGACACGATGGGGTTGGGAGGTGGTCCTCAAGGCAGTAATCTATTTCCTCAGGCCGGAA
>JACZXR010000160.1 GCA_022571535.1 Deltaproteobacteria bacterium
GTTTCAAGCATGAATCAGCAACTCACCTTTAGTGTAGTTGTAGTCCAACGATCAAAATGCCGGCAACTAGTGTCCTAAGCCGCTCAACACCAGAAACGCCTCGATTATTATTTCGGATCGGGGTTAACTAACGGGAGGCGGGCTGATCGAGTGCTTCGCCCCACCGGGAGAGAAAAGCTGTGATAAATCCATGTTCGTTGGCCGACTCCGCGGCCAGCGGGGCTAGTGCCATCGCTACTGCCAGGACGATATGATACCCGATGGAGCGGGAGGCCAGTGCCCGGCGGTAAGCCGGATGGGAGCGGTTGACCCAGACGGTGGATTCCACCAAGCGCCCGAGCTGCAAGTCGTCAGGACGGTCTTCAAACTGGATATCGAGCCCGTAGTGCGCAGGCTTTCGCGCGCGGCCTTTGCCCGGTAATTGCAGGTTGTGGTCCGGAGTTGAAAAAGCATGGGCCGGTCCGGCATCTCTCGGCTCTTCGCCGGTTGGCTGTTCAACCGGCGCTTTCGTTGCCTCCTCCGTGTTCTTGTCCGCCTCCGCCTGTACTATGACGGACGCTGTTACGGGCGCGCGCGGATCCGTGACTCTCCCGCTCGATCCGAGAGGAAGTTTTTTTTGGCCGCCGGAGTGCTGCTCCACGAGGGAAGTCAGTAGTGGAAACTCAGTGGCAAGCTCTTCGAGGACGCGCACCAAATCCTTCTGCAAGGGGCGAACTTCCTTTGGACGCTGATATTCCTTCGATTCTCGCGCATCACCCCAGGCGGCGAGCTGTTTCGACACCGCTTCCTGAATGGCTTTGCGGAAAGCAAGGTAGGCGCTGCCGCGCGCCCCAACGCGAATAAAATCTCCTTTGTTGAGGGTCAAACAAGCCGCCAATTCCGGCACCTCGATCAAGCCACCCACCGCTTCCGGATCCGAGGGCGTAAGCCCGAGCCAATCCCACCCCCTGCGAATCACTTTGCCGTAAGTGCTGATCGAAAGGCCGCGCCGTTCTTCAGGGATAGCGAACTTTTCACGGATCATATAGCCGAAAGCCGAAGGCTTGCGTTTGCGCATCAAGCGAATTTCCAACGGCCCCTGGTTCGGAGCCTCCCAACGCTGTTTCTCTAAGCGGCGGCCGTTGACGTAGATCGCGATACTCTTGGGATAATGGGCGGCGAGAAATTCATCAAAGGTTGGATCGAGCAAAGGCTGATAATGGCGGCGTATGCTCGCTTCGAGAAAACCAGGGTCCAGTAAGGGAGACAGCGTGTTGTGAACTTTGAGGCGGACAGCCGTCCCCTGTTCGAGTGTCATGCCAGGAGGCGGGACCCACTTCCAAGGCGCCCGATGGCGTGACGCCATGCGCCAGGAAGTCGCGACATGGCTTTTCCCCCGCTGTGTCTCAGTCAATACCTCCTCGCAAACCAAAAGCCCAAGCTTGATGCCGATGCCGGCAAAGCCGATGCCCTGACCGCGCGTTTTCGTGCTGGCGGCGATATCGTGGTAGCGCGCCAACTCTCGACGGCGCATCCCGGAGCCATTGTCCACCGTTGTCAGGGTACTAAGCGCCGGGTCAGATTCGAAGGTGATCTGCGAGGCACCCGAATCCAGAGCATTGGCAACGATCTCTGTGAGAATGGTCTCCTCAATGGAACCCGGATAAGCGTCGCGTAAGTCCTCCAGAAGGTGCAGCAGATCGACTCGGGTTTCACCCATCTCCTAATAATGTCCCTCCTGATAAAAATCGCATCGTGTGTTGAGTTTGTCGGCGTTTGTCGGTTTGTCGGGCTCGGGCGAAGCTATCACGTTGATGTCTAGATGAATTCATTCCATATTTAAGTGTTTTCATGGTTTAAAGTGGCATTTTTAGGGTCAAAACCACAATTATAAGGAGCCACTTACTTTCTAAACGCATAATTTTCAGCTCTCGGGATTTAATCAACCTAAATAATATCTGCATAGCCCTGCACTTTTGCTATCAAAATTGCCATTCTAAGCTCTAAATTTGGCTCATTGTAATGATATCCCAACGTAATATCAATTAGTTCGCTTGGTCCGACCCGAACCCTATTGTTTAAGTATGGATACACCTCAAGTGCCGCCGGCGTCAAGAATTCGGGGACAGGTGGGTTGGGTCCTCGCCCTTGCGAGGCAGTGACGACAAGTTGTGGCGTATGGCATGGATGCGCTCCGCTGGGCTGGGGTGGGAGTAGTGATAGGCCGAGTACCAAGGGTGAGGGGTCAGGTTGGACAGGTTTTTGACTGTCAACTGGATCAGGGCTTCTTCTATCGGTTTTCCGTCCTTTAGCGCCTCTACAGCAAAACGGTCGGCCTCGTATTCATGCTTGCGGGATATAAAGTTGAGTAGGGGGTTCAGATAAAAGGTAAAGGGACCCGAAAGCAGGGCAAAGAGGACCAGTGCCCCGTAGGCGCTCGGCCTTTCCAAGCCAAAGGTCAGGAACAGTGGCTCATATTCCAAAAGCAGGCCCAGAATGTAGAGGCCCAGCAAAAGTAGGACAGCACTCACGACCAGCATCCTCCGGACGTGTTTCATCTTATAGTGACCCATCTCGTGCGCCAAAACGGCTAGTAACTGTTCGGTGGTAAGGTGCTTTAAAAGCGTGTCGAAGAGAACAATCCTTTTTACCTTCCCCATTCCGGTGAAATAGGCATTGGAGTGGCTGGAGCGCCTCGAACCGTCCATGGTGAAGATCCCGCTGGTTTTTAGTCCTACCTGATGGGCTAACGCTGAGATCTGTTCGGTCAGTTTATCTTCTTTTAGAGGCTCGAATTTATTGAACAACGGCGCGATGATCGTAGGATAGGCGATCATGATTAGGAATTGAAAGCTGAAAATAAAGAAAAAGGCCCAGGCCCACCACAAATGACCTGCAGCTTGCATCAGCCATAGCACCCCAAAGAGAAACGGGATGCCGATAAGGATTCCCAGAAGGAGGGCCTTGATCTTATCGATGAGATAGAGTTTGAGTGTTGTCTTGTTAAAGCCGAAGCGCTCTTCGATCACGAAGGTGGAGTAGAGGTCGGTGGGAAGGCCCAGGGCGGATAGCATAAATCCAGTGGCAAGGCAGAACAAAATCCCTGTGGCCTGCGTACTTGGTGGGAGTTACCCCCCGAGACTCTGTGAGTAATGTTCGAGCAGGGGCAGCACACCACCAAATAGTACGAAGAGCATTACTAGAGCGCTGTAGAGTTCGGCCCAACGCTGGAAACGACCCTTGGCCAGTGTATACGCGCCAGATTTATCAAAATCTTCTGGCCCGAGCTTGCTGCGGAACAGATCGGGGACTTCTTTGCCGGACCACTGTCGGTGGACATACGAAATATTTTTCTCGTTCAGGGTGAGCTCGATGAGAAGCTCGAGGAAGAAAAAAGTTAGAAATAAACCAGCAACCACGTGTTCTATAGAAGAAAATTAGGCGAAGAGTCCAAACACAGTTCTACCCATACCAGTAGATTATTTAGGTAACCCTGCGGTTTGCCGAGGGCACAAATCCGATGGGGGTTCCCCCGTGAAGTCGCGGTCTATTATTCCGCAGGGGGGAGAAGCGGTAGCTCTTCCCTTTGACCGACCACGGGGTTCAAATCTCGTGGTCGATATAACTTGGTTAACTTTAGTATGCTTCTCTCAGCTACGCAATCGGCTTCCCTTATCAGTGTTTTGGACTTATTTTCCGCGGTTTTTGGTCCACCTTGCCAGCTTGCACCTGAGTTTGAATGGAGGGATACTGTGTTTAAGTCTAATCTCTGATGGGATTTTCCCTTACACCGGGGAGGTCTTCCGACTAGGAGGTGGCCTATGTTGTCCAATAAAGTCAAAGAGATCATGATCAGGGATGTCAATACCGTCGCGGTGACGGTTAGTATATTTGACGCGATGGAAATGATGGTGGCGAAGAGGGTAGGGCGTGTGATTGTTACTGAAAAACAGGTGCCAGTGGGTATCTTCACCGAGCAGGATGTCCTGAAGCGCGTCGTCAACAAGAAATTGGATGCCAAAAAAACCAGCATTAAGAAAGTAATGACGGCTCCGATCCGTGCGGTACATGAAGAGGCGTCAATCGTCGAAGTGTTGGGAAAAATGTACAAAGGTAAATTCCGGCACTTGCTCGTCCGCGGAGATAAGAGGACGATGGTTGGGCTGGTCTCTATGCACCGCATCCTCAGGCTCGCAGTGAATCTGGGGCACGACCTCGAGGAGAACCAGACCATTGGCAAAATTATGTCCAGGAATCTCATCACGGTAGAATCCTCTCAGTCGATATACGACACCATTGAAGTCATGATTAAAAAGGACACAGGTTGCGTCTTTGTGTTGAGCAACGGAGAGCCTAAGGGGATTTTTACCGAGCGAGACGTTTTGACACGGGTGGCTGTGAAAGATATCGACACTAGGAAGTCTTCAATCAGAGAGGTTATGACTGCCGATCCCATAACCATGGCGCACTCCTCTCTGATCGGGGATGTGTTGGCCGAAATGTACAAATGCGGATTTCGGAATATGCCAATCCAGGGGGACGGACGGGACCTGGTCGGCTTTGTGTCCATGGGGGACGTCTTGAAGTACGCTAAGGCATTGGATGTGGATGAAAGTGTACGAAAGGCATGGAAGGAAATAGAAGAACACTGGGAGTCCGAGGAACACTATACCCCGGGATAACGCTCATCCCGCATTATCATTAGTTATTTCTTTTTTCTTAACCTCAAGGGATCGCTGGTGATAGAGAGAGGATGAATCGAAGCGGAGGAGTCTAACAGCCTTGTTTTTTTGACTTATTATGTTAATTTGAATCACTGCTTAAGCGTAGAAAATACCTCATCATCGGGAGTCTACGAATGCCTGCAATCAACGATCTCAATATCTGTATAGCAACGGAGAATGGCTCGGGAAGTGCCTCTTCAAACAACGTCCTTTTTAAGTCCATCTTCAAAATGGGCATTCCCTGCTCCGCAAAAAACATGTTTCCCTCTAATATTCAGGGCTTACCCACATGGTACCAGGTCCGGGCCTCGGGCGATGGCTATCTTGGCCGCAAGGACGTGATTGACGTGATGGTGATGTTCAATGATGCCACGACGGCGAAGGATATTTATCGTGTTAGAGAGGGCGGGATCATACTCTATGATGACTCGAAGTCCCTTCCTTCTCACCTGAAAAGAGATGGGGTCCAGTATTTGGGAGTGCCGGCGAACAAACTAGTCCAGCAGCACGTTGAGGCCGGACCACTGAGGACAAAGCAGAGAAACATGGTTTACGTGGGGGCGCTGGCCTATTTATTTGGCATCGACATGAGCGTGATCGAAGAGGTCCTCCGGGATACTTTTGGTAACAAGCCCGCGGTCATTGAGTCCAACCTTGTCTGCATCGAGCTGGGCTATAAGCACATGAAGGAAAACGGACTGGAACAGGATATTGCCCGATTGGAGGTGATACCTGACGGGAATAAGGGGAAAATTGTCACGGAGGGAAACACGGCGTGTGCCCTTGGGGCAATCTACGGCGGGGTTTCGTTCGTATCCTGGTATCCCATCACCCCCTCCAGTTCGCTGGCTGAAGCCTTGGAGTACTTTCTACCCCGTCTGCGCAAGACCAAAGACGGCAAGGCGACTTACGCCGTTATCCAGGCGGAAGATGAAATTGGTGCTGCGGGGATGCTGGTAGGGGCCAGTTGGGCCGGGGCTCGCGCTACGACCTGCACTTCTGGTCCGGGACTCTCGCTCATGGGAGAGATGATCGGTCTATCGTACTTTGCCGAGATACCCAGCGTCTTTTTTATCATCCAACGCGGTGGTCCGTCTACCGGACTTCCTACGCGGACCCAACAGGCCGACATTCAATCGATGTACACCTCTTCCCATGGAGATACCCGCCATATCATTTTAATCCCTCACGATATGAACTCGTCCTTTGATCTGGCCCGGCGTAGTTTTGACTTTGCCGATCGGTTTCAAACTCCTGTCTTTGTCATGATGGATCTGGATTTAGGGATGAACCCTTGGGGATCGGAGCCGCTTAAGCTTGAGAAGGAGCCTTTTGATCGGGGAAAGCTTGTATCCGCAGAGCAGATCGAGAAGATGGGAGGAGAATTCCGACGGTATTTTGATCTTGATGGAGATGGCATCCCCCAGAGAACGATTCCTGGCTGCCCTCCGCGCCGAAGGCATCCCGGAGGCGCGCATCGAGCGCGTGGGCAACATCATG
>JACZXR010000003.1 GCA_022571535.1 Deltaproteobacteria bacterium
AATAGACTTGAAAGGCGAGCATAGTCTCCGTGCTCAGGATACCCTTTATCTTGCGCATGTGGTTAGTGACTATGTTTGCCAGATCTTCGTTGCCTCTTACCCGGATTAACGCTACAAGATCCAATCTGCCGGCAACCGAGAACACTTCGGATACCCCTTTGATATCCGCCAGCAGCTCAGCGATGTCGTTTACTTTATCGCGCTCCACGTTTAACAAAACGATTGCGTGCACCATGATTGACTCTCCTTAAAAGACCCGGTCGCGTAAACCCGCCTTCCCTTTCCCGTTGTTAATCAAGTTATATCGACCATGGGGTTTGAAACCCGTGGTCGACCAAAGGGAAGAGCTACCGCTGCTCCCCCCTGTGGAGTAATGGACCGCAACTCCAGGGGGAACCCCCATCGGTTTTGTGCCCGCGGCAAGCCGCGGGGTTACCCAATAATCAAGTCCAATGTTATTTGAGAGGGCACGTAGCCGTCAAGCAGCGAAAATGGGTGTCCTTTTCCTTGAGATCCCAAGTACTTATGTGGTTAAAAGAGCGTAGCGAATAGGGATGGCGAATCGTTCTTCGGCTTATGTGTATTTAATTTTTGCCCGCCTGGAGCAGATAGGCTTGAATGAAGCGCTCGATGTTACCATCGAGAACCCCGTCTGCGTTGCCGATCTCCAGGCCGGTGCGATGGTCCTTCACCATCCGATAAGGGTGGAGAACATAAGAACGGATCTGGCTTCCCCAGGCAATATCCTTTTTGGTCTTGTGGTAGATCTCCATCTTTTCCCTCTGTTTCTCCAATTCCAGATCATAGAGGCGGGATCGGAGTATCTTCATGGCCATGGCCTTGTTCTTATGTTGGGACCTCTCGTTCTGGCAGGCCGCCACGATACCCGTGGGGAGATGGGTGAGGCGCACGGCAGAGTCGGTCTTGTTGACATGCTGCCCGCCGGCTCCGCTGGCGCGATAGGTGTCGATCCGGAGATCGGATTCATTGATCTCCACCTTGACGGTGTCGTCAATTTCAGGATAGACGAAGACCGAGGCAAACGAAGTGTGGCGGCGGGAATTGGCATCGAAGGGTGAGATGCGTACCAGACGGTGGATTCCGGCCTCCGCCTTGAGATGGCCGTAAGCATACTCACCCTCCACCGTGAGGGTGACGCTCTTGACTCCTGCCTCTTCGCCAGGCTGGTATTCCAATATCTCTGTCTTGTAGCCCTTTCGGTCGGCCCAACGTAGGTACATGCGAAGCAGCATATCCGCCCAGTCCTGCGCCTCCGTGCCCCCGGCCCCAGGGTGAAGACTGACGATGGCGTTTCTGCCATCGTCCGGACCGCCCAGAATCTCTTTCAGCTCGATTTCGCTAAGCGCCAGAGCAACTGACGCTATTCTCGATTCGGTCTCTTTGAATGCCTCCTCGCCCTGGTCATCCTCCGCTAGCTGAAGGTAGATACGCGCTTCTTCAAGATTGGTCCTGCTCTCTTCCCAAGTTTTCAGGATCTCTTTTAGTGCCCCCTGCTCTTTAAGGATGCCCTGGGCCTTTTCGCTGTCATTCCAAAAATCTGGTCGTGAACTTATCTGGCTTAGTTCCTCCACCTTTTTCTGCTTCACATCGAGGTCAAAGACGCCTCCGGATTATATCAAGCCTCTCTTCCAGTTGGGTCAATTGCTCTTTGGTTTCGTCAAACATCTCTTTTCCTCATTCTTGTTGAGAATCCAGAACTCCGGAGGGGTAGTGCCTTCTGGATTCTGACTACTGCATACCAGTACCAGCACCTATTATACCTTCAAGTTCCCCAGCCTACAAAGTCTGAGGTGGACACTCTTTTCCCTCCGTCGCATTTTTCTCGCTTCTTTGGCAGAGCCTTCATGGTCGTATCCCAACAGGTGAAGGATTCCGTGGATCAGCAATGTCTCGATCTCTGTCTCGAGTTTTCTCCTGCCCTCTCTGGCCTGCCATTGTGCACGTTCGACTGATATGACCACATCTCCGAGGAGTTTTTTCCTGGTAGGGAGCCTTTCTCCTATGGGGAATGATAGAACATCCGTGGGCTCGTTTTTTTTACGGTACCTTGAGTTCAACTTCTGGATTTCCCGGTTCCCGACTAGGGCAAGGCTCAGTTCAGCTCGATTCTGATTGAGGACTTTGAGAATCCTCTCCGCCTTTTCCTTAACTCTTCGCATGGTGACTCTTTTCCCCTTGCCCAGGGATACGATCTCGACGCTCATAGAAATTCCTGCCTGGTGATTTCGTCGGGCCCAGAAATCTGGCGGGGCCGGCCTGGCTCAAGAAGCGGATTTATTGGATTGGTTGTTGTTTTCCGCGGCAGTCTGATTCTCCGCTCGGTCGTAAGCGGAGATGATATCCTGAACCAAACGATGACGGGCCACGTCTCTTTCGCTAAAGGTAACGAACTTTATCCCCTCAATCCCGTTCAGGATGCGCCAGGCCTCTTTCAGACCTGAAAGTTTTCCGGCAGGCAGATCAATTTGGGTGGCATCGCCTGTGATGACCGCCTTGGAGCCATAACCTAGGCGGGTGAGAAACATTTTCATCTGCTCCGGAGAGGTGTTCTGGGCCTCGTCCAGGATTACGAAGGAGTCGTTCAGGGTCCGGCCGCGCATGAAGGCAAGCGGGGCCACTTCAATCGTCCCCCGTTCCACCATACGATGCGCCTTGTCAAAATCCACCATGTCATGCAGGGCATCATAGAGGGGCCTCAAATAGGGATTGATCTTCTCCGTGATATCACCGGGCAAGAACCCCAGCTTTTCCCCGGCCTCGACTGCGGGACGGGTCAGGATAATTCGGGCGTAGTTGTTTTTCGTCAACTCTGCGACCGCCATCGCCATGGCCAAGTAGGTCTTCCCGGTCCCGGCAGGACCGATGCCAAAAACGATATCGTAGCGGCGGATCGCATCGATGTATGCCTTCTGGGCCACGCTCTTGGGAGTGATGACGTGCTTGTGGGAGGAAATGTAGATGGTGTCGAGAAAGATGTCCTGGAGATTGGCACGGTTGTCGCCGCTTAGGATGCGGATAGCATAATCCACATCGCTAACGTAGACCGGGTAGCCTTTTTCCAGAAGGGCATAGAGCTGGCGGATAATCTTGGAGGCAAGTTCAGATTCCACGAGATCACCCGAAATTTCCATTTCGGAGCCCCGTACGTGAATCTTCACCCCGAAACTGCGTCGGATGATTTTCAAGTGCTCGTCGTGTTGTCCAAGGAGATCGCGGAAGAGCCGTGGATCCTGAAATGCCAGATGAATATCCCCAGAATCCGGGGTCCTCTCTTCTTTCATTCTCTCTGTCTTCACTCGGTCTCTCCTATCATTTGGATTAGAATCTCGCGCGTACGCGGGCGGTTGTCGAAATCCAAGAGGACGATCTGTTGCCAGGTTCCGAGCAGTAGCTGACCAGCCTCGATGGGGATTTGAAGCGACGGCCCCAGCAGCGAGGCGCGAAGGTGAGAGAAGCCGTTGTCATCTCCCCAGCGCTCGTCGTGGTGGTATCTCTTGTTGGATGGGATGAGCCTCTCCAGGAGATCTTTGAGGTCTCTGATCAGTCCAGGCTCGTATTCGATTGTGGTGAGGCTTGCCGTGGAGCCTGAAACAAACAGGCAAACCAGCCCGCGCCGGATTTTCTCCCTCTTCACCTGATCTTGAACCTTGTGGGTGATGTTGATGATGTCGCAGAATCCCTGAGTCTTTTCCTCCAGTCTGTGAGTATGCACTTTCATCTCGGGAGCTATCACCTGAATCTTGCACCAAATGAGCCGCAAATATATAAGGTTGTGGAAAGCCGTATCACAACTGACTTCTTGCGTGGATAATGAAATATGAGGATTTAACCATTCTGATTATGCCCATGCCGGGAAACCCTTGCCTATCAAGGCTGTTGTTCGAGCCTGTATTTATGCGGGTTTGCGGGCAAGGCGAATTCTAATGCTTTGCAACTTACTGATATAGTTGCTGTTTATAGCCGTGCAAGAAATTTCTTGCACGGGAATTAATAAAAATCGTGCAAGATTCAGGTATTAATTTAATGGGCTCCTCAACAAAATCTGTGGATGAACTTCGGTTCGGGTAGGGCGCCAAGCGTATGATACAAAGCAATTTCAGCGCCATGGTAGGTCCGAAAACCATACGCTTTTCTCGTAGTCAGTTTCGCCTTGGTGTTAAAGCCCTCTACCACACCGCTGGAAACTTGTCCTTTTGCACGAAACCAGTTCAACAAGAGCGGGCGATGTTTCCTCAGCATCCGGGCGATCTTCTTCATCGGTTCGATCTTTGAGCGCATCGTTCGGGTACACCACCTATCGAGAAATCGTCCTGCCCAATACGGCGATTGGTATAACCAGAAGAACTGGAAGTCTTCCTTCAGCAGGTAACTCCTGACCGTTCTCAGGTTATACTGCAACAGGTCGGCCAGTTTGAGTTCCTGCTTCTCACTCAAGTTCTCTGGGCGCTTGAGCAACAGCCAGCGCATCTTGGTCAGTACCGGTTCATAGCCCTGTGCCTCGAGCGCCCTTGCTTCCTGGGCGCGCACTTCGTCAATCGCCTTGCTCAAGTGGGCCACGATATGAAAGCGGTCCAGGACGTGGGTTGCCTGCCCAGCCTTCTTGGCAATCACCCTCAGGTACGGTCTCCACATGTCGCTACAAATAAACTTCAGGGCCTGACTTCTTTCTTTGCCCAACCAGCGGAAAAACCGCAGCAAGGTTTTGACCTTGCGCTTCTCGCCCACCCACAAAAGCCGTTTGCAATGGGCATCGATCTGATAGATCAGCGTCAAGTAGTTGTGCCCCCGCTGCCAGGCAATCTCATCTATCCCGAGCGATCCGATACCCGACAGGTTCTGGTGCGAACGCCCCCAGTCAACAGCCATTTCTACTGAGCGGAAAACCGTAGCCCAACTCATGCGGAAGGCTTCAGCCACCTCTTTCCAGCTCAACCGCTTGGCCCAAGTCGCGAGAAACCAGGCATAGACCTGGGTCAGATGATGCTTGCCTTGCGCCCAGGGCATCTGCTCTACCCGAACACCACAGCCTGGACAGTCCACCCGCCGGGGCGCATACACCAGAAACACTTTTATGTTCCACAGGGGTACGAACTCGAAACGCCGTACCGCAAGCCTATCGTAGCCCGGCCTGCACCCACCGCAACCCGAACACACCGGTTTGCTGTTCGCTCGATGCCACATGTCCACCTCGATGTGGGGCTCGTCGGCTGTATCGATAAACCGCACTGCCCCGTACACAAAGGATTTGTATTTCTGGATCCGATTGAGGATAGTCTTGACCTGCATCCCGTTCCTTCTTCTCTGCTCGATGGTTGCTTCGCAACTTCCATCTTGTCAGAGTCGGAGCGGGGTGCGCTATCTCAAAACAGCTCTTCATCCATCTATCCAACAAATTCAGAAACCGCTACATTACTACCCACAAATTCTGCGGGAGAGCCGGAAATTCTTATCATTCAGTCAAGCCCCAAGACATCCTTCATGGAGTAAAATCCTTTTTTTTGCTTCACCAGCCACTGGACTGCCCTAATGGCCCCGGTGGCAAAGTTTTCGCGGCTGTGGGCACGGTGAGTGAATTCGATCCTCTCCCCCAAGCCACCAAAAATCACTGTATGCTCGCCCACAATATCACCGGCGCGCACGGACATAATACCGATCTCTTTCTTTTTCCTCTCACCAACGATTCCCTTCCTCCCATAAACCCCGACCGTGCCCAGGTCTCGCTTAAGTGCCTTAGCCACTTCGCGTGCCATGGCAAGAGCCGTGCCGCTCGGCGCATCCCGCTTTAAACGGTGATGTGCCTCGACAATTTCAACGTCGTAATCATCCCCTAGAGTTCGGGCCACCTTACCCAGCAAACTTATGAGAACATTCACCCCGACGCTCATATTGGGGGAAAGCAGCACCTTGGTTCGGCGGCCCAGTCTCTTGATCTCGCTCCACTCCCTCGGCGTGAAACCGGTCGTGCCGATGACAATGGGAACCTCTCTCCGGGCCGCAGCCCTGAGATAGCCCAGGGAAGCGGCTGGCCGAGTAAAATCGATGATGGCGACATTCTCTTTAAGAAGCGATCCGATCTGGTCTCTTACCGCAACCCCTAGCCTTCCCACCCCGGCCACCTCACCCGCATCCCCACCGATTCTGGGGCTTCCAGGCCGGCCAATGGCACCGAGCAGCTTCACGCCAGGCGTTTGGTGGATCAAACGCACCACGACGCTACCCATTCGTCCACCTACCCCACAAACAACTAGCCCTAACCCCGATCCGACTGAGACCTTGGGCTTGGTATGTTCCAGGAGCGACATGTTATGGGAGTTCCCGGCAGACGAACGAGAATTCCTTCAGATAACGATGGTGGTTCGGGGCTAACACCGCCTTGCCTCAAATCAGCCCAAAAGCCGTCATCGTCTTTCTCATCTTGTGGAGATTCGACTCACCCATAGGGGTCAAAGGCAAACGCAGATCTCCACGACACTTCCCCATCAAAGAGAGGGCCGTCTTAACCGGAATAGGGTTGGTCTCAATGAAGACGGCGCGGATCAGCGGGATGAGCTGGAGCTGGAGTTTTCTGCCCTCTTCCCAATTCCCCTTCAAACAGGCCTGGGCAACCTCTGACATCTCCCTGGGGGCAATGTTCGCCACTGTAGAGATGACCCCTTTGCCTCCCAATGCCATGAGAGAGAAGGTCAGGGAGTCCTCCCCCGACAAAACTGCAAAGTTTTCGCCGCAGAGACGAAGCACTTCGATGGCCTGGTCCACGGAGCCGGTGGCCTCTTTCACTCCCACAATGTTTTTGATCTCCGCGAGGCGCGCCAAAGTCTCCGGTTCGATCTTGGATCCCGTGCGCGATGGAATGTTGTAGACGATCAGCGGAATACCGACCTCGGAGGCAACTTTCTTGTAGTGCTGGTAAATCCCCTCCTGCATCGGTCTGTTGTAATAGGGAGAAATCATGAGAGCTCCGTCGGCCCCAGCCTTCTCTGCCCCGCGGGTGATATCAATCGCCTCCTCCGTCGAGTTGGAACCTGTCCCGGGAATGACGGGTACCCGTTTTTTGGCCGCCTTGACGACCGCCTTGATCACGTCGTCATGCTCCTTGTGAGAGAGCGTTGCCGACTCTCCCGTAGTCCCGCAGGGAACAAGGCCGCTGCTGCCATTCTCGATCTGAAATTCCACCAATCCCTCGAGACTCTCCCAGTCCACCTTACCGTCCTTAAAAGGTGTCACCAAAGCCACCATGGAACCAGAAAAGACCATCTTGCCCTCCTTTGTTATACCTTCGCGATTCCTTGAAATACCTCTTCCGCGCCACCCGTCATATAGACATGGTTGTCACCGCGCCACTCAATGGCCAAATCTCCGCCCAGGAGATGAACCGTGAGTTCTCTTTGAGTCTTCCTTGTCAGCACCCCAACTACAGTCGCCGCACAGGCACCCGTACCACACGCCCAAGTCTCCCCTGCCCCCCGCTCCCAAACCCGCATCCTGATCTCACGAGGGCCCAGGATCTTCACGAATTCCGTATTGACCCGCTTGGGAAAAAACGGATGAAATTCAAAGCTCGGCCCAACCCTGTCAATGTTCAGGTGGTCCAGATCATCGATATAGAGGACACAGTGCGGATTCCCCATCGAGACGCAACAGACTTGGTAGTCGGCCCCATTCACCTTCAGCGGGTAGTTCGTGATCTCGCCATCGGCATTAACCGGGATCTTCCTGCCCTCCAGAATTGGTTCTCCCATATCCACTTCTACCCGATCTCCCCTCAACCGTGGGCGAATGATGCCGGCGAGGGTCTCCACCTCCATCTCCCTTTTCTGCGTCAAGCCGTGATCGGAGACGTATCTGGCAAAACACCGGATACCGTTCCCGCACATCTCCACCTCCCCACCGTCGGCATTGTAGATCCCCATCCTAAAGTCCGCGACCTTGGACGGATGAACCGTCAGAAGCTGGTCTGCCCCGATGCCGAAACGCCGGTGGCAGAGTTTTTTTGCCAGCTCCCCGAAATCTGCACGCCCCTCCCGCATGCAATCAATAAGAATAAAGTCGTTTCCACAACCATGCATCTTAGTAAAACGAATTTCGGCCATCTTGCTAGCTCACCTATGATAACCTGAAAATCCCGGCTCTCAGCAATCAACCTTCAGTTTATTATCCGATGCTGATAGCCGAGTGCTTACTGCAACGCCGGCGGGATCCTCTCTCCGCTGATGAGATCCTCCAGGGTCTCTCGCTCACGGATGACGTGATAGTCACGTTCGTCGACCAGGATCTCCGCAGCCCTGGGCCTCGAGTTGTAATTCGACGCCATCGTAAAACCATAAGCCCCGGCACTCATGACGGCCAGATAATCTCCCTGCCTAGGCCTGGGTATTTCTCGATCTTTGGCAAAAAAGTCGCCGCTCTCACAGACGGGCCCTACCACATCGGCCACGATTCTCTCCTCCTGGCTGACCACTACAGGCTGAATCGCCTGGTACGAACCGTAAAGCGCAGGGCGGATGAGGTCGTTCATGGCCCCATCAACAACCACAAACATCTTCTCATCGGTCTCCTTCAGATAAAGGACCTGAGTAATAAAAATCCCTGCGTTCCCAACAATCACGCGACCCGGCTCCAGGATAAGAGTCACATTGAGCCCCTCCAAGGCGCGGATAAGGGCACTCGCATATTCTTCCGGATGGGGGGGGTCTTCGTCCTTGTAGCGAATCCCCAATCCCCCGCCCAGATCGAGATAGCGGATCCAGGCTCCCTGTTCCCTCAGGTTTTGCACTACCACACTCACTCTGGACAGGGCATCGGTGAAGGGGAGAACCGATGTGAGCTGGGAGCCAATGTGGCAAGCCACGCCAATCACCTCAATATGGGAGAGTGAAAGAGCCCTTTTGTATTCTTCTACGGATCGCTTGATGTCAATCCCGAACTTGCTCCTCTTCAATCCGGTGGAAATATAGGGATGGGTTTCAGGATCCACATCCGGATTAACTCGGAGACTAATGGGGGCCTTCCGCCCTACGCCACGGGCGATCTCATTGAGAAGATTGAGCTCCTGCTCGGATTCCACATTGAACATCAGAATCCCCGCATCGAGGGCGCGCTCGATTTCCTCTCTTTTTTTACCTACACCAGAGAAGACAACCTTTTTGGGATCTCCCCCCGCCTTAAGGACCCGATAGAGCTCTCCGCCAGAGACGATATCGAAACCCGCTCCTTCCCTCGAGAAGACCCGCAGGACAGCCAAGTTGGAGTTTGACTTCACAGAGAAACAGATGAGGTGGGGCAACTGCATAAAGGCCCGATCAAAGACTCGGTAATGGCGTCTGAGGGTAGCGAGGCTGTACACGTAGGTGGGGGTGCCCACTTCCCGAGCTATGCGCCGGACCGGAACCCCTTCGGCAAACAGCTCTCCGTTTCGATACTCAAAAAAATCCACTACGGCCTCCATGCCACCGCAGCATCATTGGAGGGGTTGCTCAGCGAGCCGTCCAGCAGACGGGAAAAAACACGGTAGCGGTAGGTCGCCTGAGGAGTCAACTCTCGGTCCACAAAGCGAAACTTCCGTTTCTTGATGAACTTTTCCAGATCTTCGACAAGGATGGTCGCTCTCTCCCTGTAAGGCACACGGCATTCCGGACAGGCACTGGAAATCTCCTTACGAAAGATCACAAAACCCGCAAGGTCTTGGAGCCGCTTCCCATCCACGTAGTGGGTCGGTCGGCTCCAGTTAAGGACAATCCCCCCCCTCCCAACCTTTACCCTGAGATCCCTTATGGTCTTAGGTTCGGCCAGCCCCGGTGCCCTCGGGTCCCCCTTCTTGCCACAGGCAGGAACCAGTAACAAGGCAACCCACAGAAAGACGATAAGCTTAATGCCTTTCCCGCACACAGGTCCTGATCTCATCTATACCCCCATCTCTCTTAAACGCCGCCGGACGTTATCCGAAGATGTTCCCCCCAGCGCTCGGCGCCTTTCAATAACGGCGTCAAGGGCAAGAAAAGCGTAAACGTCTTCTTCAATCCTGGGGTTAAACCGTCGCAGCTCCTTCAGAGAAAGCTGCTCGATCCTGCGGTGGGAGCCAAGGCAGTACCGAACGATCCTCCCCACCAGAGTGTAGGCGGAGCGAAAGGTCATCCCGCGACGTACCAGGTAATCGGCCAGGTCCGTTGCGTTCATGAAGCCCTCCTGCGCCGCCGCAAGCATCCTTTCCTTTTTGACCTTCAGTCCCCTTACCACCTCTCGCATCATATCCAAGCTCGCCTTAACCGTATCCACGGTATCGAACAGAGGGATTTTGTCTTCCTGGAGGTCCCGATTATAGGCAAGGGGTAACCCCTTCATCACCGTGAGGAGGGCCTGGAGGTTGCCGTAAACGCGCCCTGTCCTTGCACGGATAAGCTCGATAACATCGGGGTTTTTCTTCTGCGGCATCATAGAGCTTCCTGTACAGTAACGATCTGGAAGTTCGATAAAACCGAATTCCTCACTACACCACAAGATCATCTCCTCGGCAAAGCGGCTCAAATGGACAAAAAGAATGGCCGAGACAGAGAGGAACTCCAGCACAAAGTCCCTGTCGCTCACCGCATCGATGCTGTTTGTAGACAGGCGAGGAAAACCAAGCATTTTGGCCACGTAGGCCCGGTCAATGGGAAAGGTCGTCCCGGCCAGGGCCCCGGAGCCCAGGGGTAAGACGTTCACCCTCTCTGCACACCCCTCCACACGTTTCCCGTCCCGATCCAACATATCCACGTAGGCAAGTAGGTGATGGGAGAAGAGAACCGGCTGTGCCCTTTGGAGGTGAGTATATCCGGGCATTATTACCTTCAGATTGCGTCTCGCTGCTCGAGCAAGCTCCTTCTTTAAACGTCGAATTGCATCGAGGATCACCTTGAGCTCTTCCCTGAGATAGAGCCGCATATCTAAAGCCACCTGATCATTGCGGCTCCGCGCCGTATGAAGCTTTCCTGCCACAGCACCAATCTTCTTGGTGAGCCTCCGCTCAATGTTCATGTGGATATCTTCATCGGCCGAGGAGAAAGGAAAATTCCCTCTTTCGATTTCCCTCTCGATGGCCTTGAGCCCACGCACGATTTTCTGCGCCTCTGACAATAAAATGATTCGCTGTCGGGCGAGCATCTTGACGTGGGCAATACTGCCAGTGATGTCGCACCGGTACAGCCTCCGGTCCACAGCGATCGAGGAGGTAAAGGCCTCCACGGAATGCGCCATCGAGGCATTGATCCGTCCTGCCCAGAGCTTTTTCTCTCTTGCCATCGGATAATCCCTAACGCCTATGCCCCTTACCCTTCTGGAGATGCCGAAGCCTGAGACGCAAGGCGTTGAGCTTAATAAAGCCATCCGCATCGGCCTGGTGATACCCCGCACCCTCCTCAAAGGTCGCCACCTTGGGATCATAGAGAGAGAAATCAGAGATCCTTCCCACCACGATTACGTTTCCCTTATACAGCTTCATGCGAACCCGACCGCTCACATTTTCCTGGGAGGCATCGATGACCTTCTGGAGAACCTCGCGCTCCGGAGAGAACCAGTAGCCATAGTAGACCATCTCAGCGTATCTGTTGCTCAGAGAGTCTCTGAGACGCATCACCTCTCGATCCATGGTAATGGACTCCAAGGCGCGGTGCGCGCCGTGGAGGAGAGTGCCCCCGGGGGTTTCGTACACGCCGCGTGACTTTAATCCCACGTACCGGTTCTCGACAAGGTCTACCCGTCCCACTCCATGCCTCGCCCCAAGACCGTTCACCCTGGACAGGAGATTGGCCGGTGAAAGGGCCTTGCCGTTCAAGGCCACAGGATCTCCATGGGAATATTCAAATTCAACATATTCGGGGCGATTCGGTGCCTTCTCTGGAGAGGTAGTCCAGAGAAACATATTGGCCGGTGGCTCCTCCCACGGGTCCTCCAGGATCCCCCCCTCGTAGCTGACGTGAAAGAGATTGCGATCAGTGCTGTACGGCCTCTTTCGACTTACCGGAACGGGAATACCCCTCCGCCTGGCGTAGTCCACTAAGGCCTGACGTGAGTTGAGCTCCCAGACCCGCCATGGGGCGATGACTGTCACATCAGGCTTCAACCCGTAGTAAGCAAGCTCAAACCGGACCTGGTCGTTTCCCTTGCCTGTAGCCCCATGGGCAACTGCGTCCGCCTTCTCTTTAATGGCAAGGTCAATCTGCCTCTTGGCAATCAGGGGACGGGCGATGGACGTTCCTAAGAGATAGGACCCCTCGTAAACCGCGTTGGCCCGCAGCATTGGAAAGATGTAATCCTTGACGAACTCTTCCCTGAGGTCTTCGACAACCACCTTGCTGGCCCCTGTTTTCAAGGCCTTCCGCTTGACCGCCTCCAGGTCTTCTCCTTGACCAAGATCGGCACAGTAGGCAACCACCTCACAGTGATAGTGCTCCATGATCCAGCGCAGGCACACAGAGGTATCGAGCCCGCCAGAATAGGCCAGAACAACTTTTTTAACTTTCATCTCGGTCTCTTCGCCTTTTTACCCCGAACCACCTGTCGAGAACGTCTAGGTCGTACGACAGAACGCCCCGCACGTGAGCGCGAGGATGAATGTCCTGGACTTCCCTGAAGGGCTGCACTCCGATACCACGGACGTATCTTCGTGGTACGGGGTTTACCGGCTGAACCGATCATCCCCCCCAAGACCCAGACCATGATCGCCTTCTGCAAGTGAAGGCGGTTCTCGGCCTGATCGAAGACAAGGGAGTGGGGACCCTCCAAGACCTCGTGGGTGATCTCTTCTCCCCTGTGGGCCGGCTGACAATGCATCACCACTACGTCCTTATCCGCCCTGGCTACCACGTCCTCGCTAACTTGATATCCTCGAAAGGCCTTGCGTCTCGTCTCCAATTCCTCCTCTTGTCCCATACTTGTCCAGACATCCGTGTAGATTACATCGGCTCCCTGCACGGCCTCCTCCACCCGATGGGTAACCAGCACCCGTCCTCCGTTCTCCTTCGCCGCACTCAGGATCTCCGCATTTGGCTCATAGCCTTCGGGACAGGCCAGAGAAAAAGAGAACGAGAGCTTCTCGGCGGCCTGGATCCACGAATGGACCATGTTGTTTCCGTCGCCGACAAAGGCGATCTTCAATCCCTCCAATTTGCCCTTGCGCTCTAAGAGCGTGAAACAGTCTGCCAACACCTGACAGGGATGGAAGAGGTCCGTGAGGCCGTTGATCACGGGAACCGTTGCGTAACGGGCCATCTCTTCCAGGGTCTCTTGGGCAGACGTTCGAACAACGATGAGATCCACCCACCGACTCAAGTTGCGTGCGCAGTCCGCCGGGGTCTCTCGCACCCCCAGACTAATCTCTTGGGGGCCAAGATAAACAGCTTGGCCCCCAAGTTGGAGCATTCCGGTCTCAAAGGTAACTCGAGTTCTCAGGCTCGGCTTCTCAAAGACCAGGGCGAGTGTCTTTCCGTCAAGTAACCGGCGCGAACTCCTTTTCCCCTGTTCCCGTTTAAGTTTATGGGATAACGAGAAGAGATGGTCCATTTCTTCTCGGCTGAGGTCCCTTAAGCTCAAGAGATCTCTCTTTTCCATGGGCGAGGGGGTGATCGCCACCTACTGGTGGGACAGTACCTTTTCTAGAATGGTCAACCCACGATCGATGTCTCTTCTCCCAATCGTCAGGGGAGGAAGAAAACGCAGGACATTATTATTACCGGCACAGGTGATCAAGAGGCCTTCCTGAAGGCATTCTGCAACTATTTTGCCCCCATCCCGTTCGACCTCCATCCCCAAGATCAATCCCTTGCCGCGGATCTCCCGGATAAAGCGGAAACGGCCCTTGAGTGACTGGAGTCCCTCAAAGAGGATCTTTCCCATCTTGACGCAGTTCCTGAGCACACCTTTTTTCAGAAGTGTATTTAGCACAGCGAGGCCAACACTACAGACCAGCGGGTTGCCTCCAAAGGTAGAGGCATGGGTCCCAGGAACAAAACTATCGGCCACGTAATCCTTAGCCAGCATAGCCCCTACTGGGAGCCCTCCTCCCAAGGCCTTTGCCAAAGTCATGATATCCGGCTCCACGCCAAAGTGTTCGTAGGCGAAGAGCTTACCCGTTCGTCCCATCCCTACCTGCACCTCATCAAAGATCAAGAGTATGCCCTTGGTGTTACACAGCTCTCTCAGACCCTCGAGATAGCCCTCTGCGGGAAGCACAACCCCTCCCTCTCCCTGTATCGGCTCGACCAGAATGGCCACGGTTTTCTCTCCAATTGCCCTGTCCACGGCCCGGAGATCATTGTAGGGAACCAGGCGAAAACCCGGAGGGAGTGGATCGAACCCACGGCGCACCTTTTCCTGCCCCGTGGCAGTTAACGTAGCCAATGTGCGACCATGAAAGGAGTTCAGCGCAGAGAGGATCTCATATTTCCCACCTAAGTGCTCCGCACCGTATCGACGGGCCAGCTTAAAGGCTGCCTCATTCGCCTCGGCCCCGCTGTTACAAAAAAAAACCCGATTGGCGAAGGAATGGCGACAGAGGTCCCGAGCCAGCTCCGACTGCGGACCGATATGATAGAGATTGGAAACGTGAATGAGGGTCTGGGCCTGTCGCTGGATGGCGCGTACTATTGCGGGGTGATTGTGCCCTAAACCATTCACCGCTATGCCGGCGACAAAATCGATATACTCTTTTCCATCCGCATCCCAGACCCTTGCCCCCTTACCCTGCACTAGAGCAATGGGAAAGCGAGCATAGGTATTGGCTACGTACTTTTGAGTGAGCCTAAGGATCTGTTGATTCTTCATGCCCTACTTCCGCACCACTTCTGTCCCCACGCCCTCTTCGGTGAAAATCTCCAAGAGAATGGCATGCTTGACCCGTCCATCGATAATGTGGGTTTTCCCGACACCGCCCTCCAGGGCCTCGATACAGCACCTCACCTTTGGGATCATCCCCGCCGCGACCACACCGTCTTCGATGAGCCTGCAGGCTTGCCTGATCTTCAGGGTACTCAGAAGATCCCCCTTTTTGTTCTTCACCCCTTCCACGTCCGTAAGCAGAATGAGCTTCTCTGCCCCCAGGGACTCGGCGATATGCCCGGCCACAAGATCGGCATTGATATTGTACGTTTCACCCTGTTCTCCCACGCCAACAGGGGCAATGACCGGGATAAATTTATTTTCGTCCAGTGTGTTAATCACCGTCGGGTTAATCTCGATGATCTCCCCCACCATGCCGAGATCAATGATCTCGTGCGCCTCACCATCAGAGGCAACCGATACATTCATCTTGCGCGCCAAGATAAGATTCCCATCCTTTCCGCTCAACCCCACCGCCATTCCCCCCTGGCGATTAATAAGCCCGACAATCTCCTTGTTGACCTTTCCCACCAAAACCATTTCAACAATATCAAGTGTCTCCGGGTCCGTTACCCGCATGCCTTGCATATAACGGCTGACGATCCCCATCCTTTCAAGAGTTTTATCGATCTGGGGACCACCTCCATGAACCACTACCGGATTAATGCCGACATACTTGAGCAGCACTATGTCCTGGGCAAAGCTAGACTTGAGCTGATCGTCGACCATGGCCCTACCACCAAACTTCACTACAAAGGTCTTACCGTAGAAACGCCGAATGTAGGGAAGCGCTTCCATCAGGACCTCGGCCTTTCCAATAAAATCTTCCATCGATCCTGCCTTTTCTAATGAAAGGTTAGATTGTCACTATGACTGGCGGTGACGTCAGGTCCACCCTGGCGTTTATCCCGTAGCACAGACCGCCCCGCACGTAAGTTCGTGGTACGGGGTTTACAGGATATAACGTGATAGATCCTCATCTTTCAAAATCGGGTCTAGACGATCCTGCACATACTGGGCATCGATGCTGATCTCTTTTCCCTGCATCTCCGGCGCCGCATAGGAGACCTCGTCCAGCAGCTTTTCCATAATTGTGTGGAGTCGCCGTGCGCCGATGTTTTCCGTCTTCTCGTTTACCTGGGCTGCAATTTGAGCAATCTCAGCAACGGCATCCTCACGAAACAAGAGACGAACACCCTCGGTCTCAAGCAAGGCGACATACTGTTTGACCAGGGCATTTTTTGGCTCTGTCAAGATCCTGATAAAATCCTCTTTTCCCAGGGCGCTAAGCTCTACCCGGATCGGAAAGCGACCCTGAAATTCAGGGATCAGATCTGAAGGCTTGGAACTATGGAATGCCCCAGAGGCGATAAAGAGAACGTGATCGGTCTTGATCAGCCCATACTTCGTGTTGACCGTTGTGCCCTCCACAAGGGGAAGCAGGTCCCGCTGTACCCCTTCTCGGGATACATCGGGTCCCTGTATCGTCTCTCGACCTGCAATTTTGTCGATCTCATCGATGAAGACAATACCCGATTGTTCTACCTGGCGAGTCGCTTCGCTGATCACCTTATCCATATCGACCAGCTTGGCAGCCTCCTCCTGGCTCAGGATCTCCATGGCCTCGGGAATCTTAACGGTCTTCTTCTTCGTTCGCTTGGGGAGAAGATTGGAAAACATCTCCTTGAGTTGAGACTCCATCTCCTCCATCCCTTGGGGGGTGAGAACCTCGACCACGGGCATGGTCGTGCGGGTGAACTCGACCTCTACAGCCCGTTCGTTGAGCTTCCCCTCCCGCAGCATCTTCTTGAGCTTCTCACGCGTGCCCTGAAGGTTCGTCCCTTCTTGACCAGACTCGGCAGGTTTATCTGGAGGCATGGCAGGCAACAGGAGATCGAGGATCCTCTCCTCTGCCAGCTCCCTGGCCCTGATCTCTACACTTTTCCTTTCCTTCTCTTTGGCCATATTCACAGCCAGTTCCATAAGGTCACGAATGATGGACTCCACATCCCTGCCCACGTAACCCACCTCGGTAAATTTCGAGGCCTCCACCTTGATGAACGGGGCCTGAGACAGCTTGGCGAGTCTTCGAGAGATCTCGGTCTTACCTACGCCAGTGGGACCAATCATGATGATATTCTTCGGCGCAATTTCCTCTCTGAGATCTTCGGGCACGAGTTGGCGACGCCAACGATTACGCAATGCGATGGCCACTGCTCGCTTCGCCTCTCTCTGTCCCACGATGTATCGATCGAGCTCTGATACGATCTCACGCGGGGTCATGACCGGGGTCGGCAGAGGCGCAAAATCCCCCCGGGTCCACTTTTCTCTACGCTCATCTTTCATCGAAGCTAGGGTAATTCCTCCATGGTTAATTGATCGTTCGTATAGACGCAAATCGCAGCAGCCGTCCTCATGGCCTCCTCAGCGATGGAGCGGGCATCAAGCTGGCTGTGCTTGATCAAGACCCTTGCGGCGGCAAGCGCATAGTTGCCGCCCGAGCCAATGGCAATTACGCCGTCATCCGGCTCTACCACATCTCCACTCCCCGAGATCACCAGGGAGATCTCCGTATCCGCAACCACCAACAACGCCTCCAATCTCCTCAGCATTCGATCCGTCCGCCAATCCTTGGCGAGTTCCACGGCCGCCCGTTTGAGATTGCCGTTATATTGCTCCAGCTTTGCCTCGAACTTCTCAAAGAGAGTAAAGGCATCAGCCGTGGCCCCGGCAAAACCCGCAATCACTCTTTCATGGTAGACCTTGCGCACCTTACGGGCACTGTGTTTCAGGACAGTTTGCCCGAAGCTCACCTGCCCGTCTCCCACTACCACGACACGATTCCCGTGGCGCACCGCCAGTATGGTTGTCGCATGAAACATCTTCCAACTCCCGTCTATCAGCAATTACCGATCAGCCTTCAACCAGGTGGCCAAAAGCTGATCGCTGGCAACCTATCACTGAGCCCTGGGATGGGAACGGTCATAAACCGCAGTGAGATGATCCAGGTTCACGTGCGTGTATCGCTGGGTCGAGGAGAGGCTGACATGACCGAGCAGTTCCTGGATAACCCTCAGGTCAGCACCGCCATTTAGCAGATGGGTGGCAAAGGTATGACGAAGTCCGTGCGGGCCCATCCGAAGCGGTATACCGGCAGCCCGCAGATGCTTCTCCACAATCCGTGCAATACTTCGAGTCGTGATCCTCCTCCCAAGACGGTTCAGAAATACCGCTGCCGGGCCTCTGGATGGTCGCCCCCACTGTTTCGTCTGTTCCGAGGCGTAGTTTTGAAGCACCTCAAGCGCCACCTTACCGATCGGAACGATCCTCTCTTTGGAACCCTTGCCAGTGACCCTGATGACACCCAATCGGAAATCAATATCGCCCCAGCCAAGACCAACCAGTTCGCTGACCCGAACACCCGTGGAGTACAGCACCTCCAAGACGGCCCGGTCACGAACCTGTAAAGCGCCCAGTCCATGGACGCCATCCAACAAGCGAAAAACATCATCCACAGACAGAAAGCCCACGAGCGGCCTTTCCTGTTTCGGACTACCGAATCCCAAAAGAGGATCCCGCTCGAGGTATCGTTCTCTCACAAGATAGCGGAAAAAACCCTTTAGCGTGGCAACCTTTCTGGCTAGAGAGCTTTTCCGACATACCCTGGCTAACCTACCGAGGTAGGAACGCACCAGATTCGCATCTACTAGCCGGACCGCCTCCCTCTCTGCTTGATCCTGGCACGCCCCTTCCGTCTTGAGGAACTGATGAAACTGTCTTAGATCGCTTAGATAGTTTCTCAGAGTATGGGCTGATCGATTACGCTCGTACTGTAGATGGCGCCCATATTGCTTGATCAGATCTTCCAAGTGGTCCATTCCATTCTAAAAAACCGCTGTATTTTAGCACACGAACACCATATTGAAAACAAACCCCATCCAGCGTCTGCAGTTATATTCCCTCCTTTTTTTCTCGGGAAGTTTATTCTGCATCCTCAGGCATGTCAATTGACCCCGATCCGAAGGGCAGCCGATGCCAGTGTCGAAGAAGCCCTGTTTCCTAATAATACCCTCTAGACATCAAGTTATATCGACCACGGAATTTGAACCCCGTGGTCGACCAAAGGGAAGAGCTACCGATTCCCCCCCCTGTGGAGTAATGGACCGCGACTCCACGGCGGAAACCCCATCGGTTTTGTGCCCGCGGCAAGCCACGGGGTTACCCAATAATTATACCAACCACTGACCAGCAAGCTTTCGTTACCTGACTAATTTGAGACATCGGACACTGAACGTTCTCACAGAGAGAAAGATTGTGAAACTCTACGTGATCTTCGTGGTAGACAAATACTTTAGCATGTCACTGGTGCTGACAGATTAGCAGGGTAGAGAAGCCTATTGCAGCTCAGTTTCGGAGTTAAATTGGGTACTTGGGAGCAGACAAGCAGGCCCAATGGCTCCCGCTGAGGGCTTCGTCGTGAGTTCCCTTCGGGTCTGAGCCTCAGGGACGAAGACAGGTCGAGGAGCACTCAGGGTCGCGGTTCGGCAGGCTCACCGCCCCGAGGAAGATCGAGGGGAGGACAGCCGAACGGGCACGCCCCCCCTCGGCTTCCTCTCAGCCCACACTTTTGGCAATAGAGCCAGTTAGGCTTGCCAATTCGACGGGTATGCTGCATATTGAACCGGATGCTAGTCGATACCTTCAACCGTCCCGTTAAGGACCTCAGGATCTCAGTTACGGACAGGTGCAACTTCCGTTGCACTTACTGCATGCCGTTTGACGAATACACGTGGATCAACAAGAAAGAGATCCTTTCGTTTGAGGAGATCGCAAGACTTGCGAAATTCTTCGTCCAACTAGGGGTGGATAAGATCAGGCTTACAGGTGGGGAGCCCCTTGTACGGCAAGATCTCGATAAGTTAATCGACAAACTCTCGTCCCTGAGCGGGTTAAACGATCTCTCCCTCACAACCAACGGTTCGCTGCTGGCAGACAAGGCCCCGGCCCTGAAAGCGGCGGGGCTCAAACGGATCAACGTCAGCATAGACACGCTTAACCCTGAAAAATTTAAGCGGATGACCAAGCGGGGCGATCTGTCAAAGGTGCTGGACGGCATATTTGCTGCCAAGAGTAATGGCCTGCATCCAATCAAGATCAACGCGGTGATCGAGCGAGACGTCAATGACGATGACATCATCGAACTTGTGGAATTCTCCAGAGAGAACGGTTTTGCCATCCGGTTTATCGAATACATGGATGTAGGCAACTCCAACAGCTGGACCTCGCAGAAGATGGTTTCCAAGAAAGAGATCCTCGAGACGATCAACGGCCGCTTCCCCCTGACAGAGGTGGGACGAAATGGTGGAACCGCACCTTCAGTGGATTACCAATTTACCGATGGCAGAGGGGATATAGGCGTGATTGCATCCGTCACCGAGCCTTTTTGCTCAAGTTGTACCCGAGCGAGGCTCACGGCTGACGGCAGGTTGGTCACCTGCCTCTTCTCGCAAACAGGCCATGATTTGAAGTCCCTCTTGAGGGACGGTTCAACGGATGAAGATATCTTGGAGGTTATCGCCTCGGCCTGGAGAAAACGAAGAGACCGATATTCCGATGAACGGCTAGAGGCCCTGCTCTCCTCCAACGGCTATGACCCCAGGCAACACGGAAAAATAGAGATGATTACGCTAGGGGGCTAAGGCGCGAGGATCATTCCCTTCCTTTGCTTCGCCTGGTTCTCTCACTCGCCTTTTTTCCAATCCTTCGAAATTTCTTAACCTCTCTAGCGACCTAGCACTAACTTTTTTCTCTGTGAGTGTTCATAAGTGGCTCGAAGTTCTTGAACGACTGAAGAATACACCTCGGACCGAGACTGATGAATGAGCCGCTCACGTCCTTTGGCATTCCATCCGATGTCTTGGTCTGGCAGGCAACCTTCTTCACCGTCTTATCTTTTGCAGTCGGAATCCTCGGAGGAGCTGTAGGCCTAGCCCTAGGGACGATACGCCTCTCCTTCCTCCTGCTTTTAGGGATGCCCCCCCGAATGGCGGCGGGCACAAACATTCTAGTGAGCACACTAAGCGCAGCTACCGGCTCCTACCGACACTTCCGAGCAGGACGGGTAGATTTCAACGTCGTAGCCATTCAGGGAATTCCCGCCATGATCGGTGCCTTCATAGGGGGCTTTGCGGGTGGACATGTCCCCGAGGAGATTCTGATTCTTGCTGCAGGCATACTGGTGGTATGGCAGGGAATCGAGCTGTTGTTGCGAGCGAGGAGAGATCAAAAAACCAGCGGCGCGACACTAACACCCACAAACCACCAGTTAGAAGGATTTGCCCGCTGGACCACTGCCCGCATCACCTCAGAGGCCATCGTTGGCTTCGGCATCGGTCTGCTTGCCGGCGCTATTGGACTTATTCTGGGAACCCTTCGCCTCCCGGCACTCATTGCGATTCTCCACATCAGCCCACACATGGCCGTTGGCAGCAACCTGGTCATTGGCTTCCTGATGGGAGGTTTTGGCTGGGTTGGCCATTTAACTCGCGGGCAGGTCGATTTTCCGATTCTTACCCTCATGGCCATCACGGGAATGGCAGGAACCTATTACGGGGCACGGCTGACCGGGAAGATGAGTGCCCGCGGTTTGTTGTCTTTAATGGCCATTGTACTTGTCGTGGTGGGCCTTCTGCTAATCCGCGATGCCTACGGACGATTCTAATGATTTCCCCCAAATCGAGCCTGCGGGCAGCCTATCTGGACAACCTCCGATACGCTAGCTATATTAATGCCAACATCTAGGTTAGGGAGAAATGAAAGATGCTTAAGGTTATTCCTGTAGAGAAGGCCGTGGGAACGCTTTTGGCTCACGACGTGACCGAAATCGTCCCTGGAAAACATAAGCGGCCGGCCTTTCGACGCGGCCATAGGGTCACACCCGAGGATGTCCCTAAACTGCTCGATATAGGCAAATCCCACCTCTACATTATGGAGCTGGAAGAGGGGGAACTCCATGAGGAAGATGCTGCCCGGAGGTTGGCCCTGACATCTGCCGGCCCCCACATCCGATTGACGGAACCTATGGAGGGTCGAGTCAATCTGGTGGCCGAAATTTCCGGATTACTAAAGATCGACAAGGAGCTCCTCTATCGGTTTAACGCCTTGGGCAATCTAATCCTCTCCACTCTCCCTTCAAATCAGTATGTGAAGGAGGGAGAGGTCGTGGCGGGGACAAGAACTATTCCCGTAGTGGTCAACAAAGACCTTGTCGAGCAGGCCGAGGCCATCTGCAAGAATAAACCCATCGTTACCATTCTGCCCCTTCCTTCCAGGCGCATCCATCTAATCGTCACGGGAAGCGAGGTCATTTCGGGCCGCATCAAGGACGGCTTCGAGCCGGTAGTCAGACGCAAATTAAAGGGGATGGGATCCGACTTAGAAACGACCAAGTTTGCTCCGGACGACCCAGATCAGATTGCGGCTCACATCCGGGAGTCCCACCGGGACGGGGTGGACCTGATTCTGGTAAGCGGTGGCATGTCGGTAGACCCCGACGATCAAACCCCGGAGGGTATCCGCCGCAGCGGGGCCTCTGTCGAGTGCCATGGGTTCCCCGTGCTGCCGGGATCGATGTTTCTCATGGCCTACCTTCAAGGTACACCGATCCTGGGACTCTCTGGCTGCGTTCTTCACGACCAGGTGAGCGCCTTTGATCTTCTCCTCCCGCAGTTGTTGGCAGGTGAGAAAATATCCCGCTCAGACATCCTCGCCCTCGGGCACGGAGGCCTCCAGAAAAAGCACGACCACTAAAAAAAGATAGGGAGAGATTTGAGACAGAGATCATTGATCCCCTCTCTATCTCGATCTGCTGACTACCTCATCAACCGGGCGTTGATTTCGTCGAGCTGTTCCTGGGAGGGTTGCAAAACATCCTGCCCCAATTCGGCCAGGGGAGTCTCGCAGAGATTCATCCCCTCGACAAACTCGGCACGATCAGGGTTATAGTAGATCAAGCCGGTCAGAAATTTTCCTTCGGCCACGGCTGCATGAATTGCCATCAGGGCCTGCTGCCTGCTCATAGGGTCATAGTTGTCTCCCAACTTGTGCAAGGTAATGCGAGAGCCGTCGTGAAGGATCACCTCGCGATCGGTCCCCTTTTTGTAATCGACTTCAATATTTTCAAAAGGAGGAATGAAGTCGATGTCATGGAGTGGGTCCAGATGCTCTTTAATGTACTTCAGGCTCTTGGTGGAGCCCTCATGGTTATTGAACGTCACGCAAGGGCTGAGCACATCCAAAATGGCGCTCCCCTTGTGAGCGACGGCTCCCTGAATTAATGGGGCGAGCTGTTTGCGATCGCCCGAGAAGCTTCGTGCAACATAGGTGGCCCCTAGGGTAATCGCCAACTCGCACAGATCAATGGCAGGCATATCATTCAGCTTTCCACCCTTCATGACAGATCCCTTATCCGCAGTGGCCGAAAATTGTCCCTTGGTTAACCCATAGACCCCGTTGTTTTCAATAATATAGGTGAGATTGACGTTGCGCCGCATCATGTGACAGAAATTTCCCAGACCGATTGCGGAGGTATCACCATCGCCCGATACGCCGATGGGAACCAGCGTGTGGTTCCCTATGTTGGCACCGGTAGCAACCGCAGACATCCGTCCATGAACGGCATTAAACCCAAATGCCTGATTCATGAAATAGCTCGGTGTCTTTGATGAGCAGCCAATGCCACTGAGCTTGAT
>JACZXR010000161.1 GCA_022571535.1 Deltaproteobacteria bacterium
GTTTCAAGCATGAATCAGCAACTCACCTTTAGTGTAGTTGTAGACCGACGATCAAAATGCCGGCAACTGGTGTCCTAAGCCGCTCAACACCAGAAATGCCTCGATTATTTTTTCGGATCGGGGTTAAATAGCTCATTGACTGTCGGGAATTGGGGGTTGTAATATCCTCGCATGAATAGGTTTATCGTTGTCTACGTCACCGTGGGCTCGCCCGAAGAGGGAGATCGAGTGGCGAGTGCCTTGGTAGAGGGGCGGCTAGCGGCCTGCGTAAACCGCCTGGGTCCGGTGCAATCAACCTACCGGTGGGAAGGGCAGGTGGAGCGAAGTGAGGAGCATCTCTTAATCATCAAAACCAGAGAGGACCTGTTCGATCGGCTCAAGACAAAGGTCCAGGAGCTCCACAGCTATTCGGTCCCCGAGGTTATCGCTCTACCCATCCTGGAAGGAAATGAAGGCTATCTCAAGTGGCTGGGGGAGCAACTGCTCGGTAGTAAGGATTAACCCCGATCCGACAAAATTAATCAGGCCATATGCGATCCTGAGCTGATGTTGCAAGAATTTCTGACATATTGACCTTAGGTCCGTAAGTACCCTAAAGGTGAGTTTATGATTCATGTCGGATCGGGGTTAAGTTTTCGGTTTGTGCGCACGGTGAGAGAGATATCTTCCGGCGGAGTTGTCTACCGTAAGCGTCGGGGTATTACGAAGGTTGCCTTGATTCGTGTTGGGCGCCGATGGGGTCTGCCTAAGGGTCAAGTGGAGGAAGGGGAGGGGCTTGAGGAGACTGCGCTCAGGGAAGTGAGTGAGGAAACCGGCCTGGAAGGGAGAATAGTGGCGAAGATCGGGGATATATCCTACTGGTTCACGGGAAGGACAAAGGAGGGTGAAGCGGCCAAGATTTTTAAGCGAGTCTACTTTTACCTGATCCGTTACCTTGGGGGCGATCTGAGCAGGCATGATAAAGAGGTCACGGAGGTTTGCTGGTTGCCTATCTCGGCGGCCGTAGGGCAACTCTCTTATCCTTCTGAAAAGGAGACCATGCGCAAGGCTATGGCTCGTCTCAAGGGTCAATCACTGAAGAGCGATAGGGCAGACCTGCGCCGTGACAGAAAGAGCTGAGGGGTCCAGGTTTTCCGTCGGATATTCATGACTTGCGCCTCCATGGCCCTGCAGGTTATCAGAGCCGCTATAAGGTGCGTGATCTGCAGAAAATCCTTGAGATGTGCCAAGGGAAAATACCTTGTTTTTTCATTAATTGATTTAATGTAAACCCCGCCTCTTGAGGCGGGCACAAAACCGATGGGGTTTCCAAAGGGGAAAAGCGGCAGCTCTTCCCTTTCGTCGACCACGGGGTTCAAACCCCGTGGTCGATATAACTTGATTCATGTTCGAGAATGCGAGGAGGTTTTTAGACTTGCTCGAAAAAGGTGACGAACAGCGTGAAGGATAAATTTGATGGAATCCCTGTTTCGATTCCTTTGACTGAGCTCGCATTGAGTCGAATGGTGTCTGCCATGGAATTCTAAATCGTGCGGAATGTCCGGTAGGCTGGTAGAAAGCCATTGCTGATGGTAAAAGGGGGTCTAGTGAGCAGACCGCTTTTATTTTCCCATCGCGTTTGATCTATGGAGAACTCCCCACAATCCCTTGAGGAACTGATTCGATCGTCATCTCACGCCTTGGTAGTGGGCGTCGGTGGTGGTGGGGACGTGGTTGGCGCCCTTGCCGCGGCGCGTTTTTTTGAATTCTGCGGCCTCACCTTTACCCTGGGAGGGCTCTCCTGGGAGCGCTACGTCTACGATCCGGTTCCGGGACCGCGGGCCCTGAGCGAGATCGAGCATATCGAATTAATTCACCCGCGCGCCGGGATGGCTAACTCCAAGACCCAGACCCGCACCAAGGTCCATTTTGCGGAATCAAAGATGGCTGAGATCATTGGCCGGGATGTCCTGCTTGTGGATATCAACGGCGGGGTCAGAGGAGTCGTTGAAGGGCTTGAGATGGCGCTTGAGAGGTTCAAGGCAGATCTTCTCATCGGCATCGATGTCGGAGGAGACTCTCTGGCCCAGGGAGGAGAGAAGGGGCTGCGCAGCCCCCTGGCAGACTCGATCATGCTGGCAGCCTATGCCGAGATGGAGGCGCGTGGACAGCGCACGCTATGGGGGATGTTCGGCTACGGCAGCGATGGGGAATTGACGACCCAGGAGCTGGAAAAGGCACTAAGCGTGATTGCAGAGGCTGGCGGTCTTTTGGGGGCATGGTCCCTTACTCCGAAGGTGGTGGCAGAGTTGGAACAGGTCATTCAACAGGTGAAGACGGAGGCGAGCGCCATCCCTGTAGAGTGTGCCCGTGGGGCATGGGGAGAAAAGAAAATCCGCTATGATGAGCGACGGGTCAAACTCACCCCCCTGACGGCTCTGACTTTTTACCTTTCTCCGTCGGTGGTCTTTCAATCGCTTTCCCGTCCCGCACGCTCCGTAGCGCAAAGTACCTCTCTAGAGGAGGCAAACGAGGCGCTGCATGCCATGGGGCTCAAGACCGAGCTCGACCTCGAACGGGAACGGTATCGGGAGGCTGAAAAAACCCCGTGAGCACCGTCAAACGATTGCCGGCTCAATTGCGAAATATGTGGGCTTATCGGAAATAGCCGAGGGGGCCTTCTCCTCAGCGGGAGCCAATGGGCCTCTGCTTATCTGTTTTCAGCTACCTAACCTTCTTGCTTTCTGAGAAAGTTCGGTATCGGATGGTTCCCTTTTCGGAGCAGACCCCCTCGGTTTACTCTGAAACTATACTTTTGACCGAGTGCCGAGATTGCCGGGCCGAAGGCGATCTTATTTGGGATTTAATTCAATGTAAACCCCGCCTCTTGAGGCGGGCACAAAGCCGATGGGGTTTCCAAAGGGGAGAAGCGGAAGCTCTCCCCTTTGGTCGAACACGGGAATTCAAACCCCGTGTTCGATATAACTTGATTTGCTCCCTCCTGTTTTGAAGAATCGCTCATAGCTCGAGCGGATCCGGTCACGCCTCTGCTCGTAGTCTCGAAGGAGGAATTCACCTCCACTTATTTTCTTTTGGCCCTTATATCCCATGGCGGTGGCAATCCCCTGGAGCTTCTCGGCCTCCCGTTCTAAGATATCGATGGACTGGTCACGTTCCAGCCGCAGCCGGTGATCCAGCTGGCGCAGAAAACAGTAGCCTTCATAAAGCAATCGGTAGTCGCTCTGATTGATAATCTTATTGTCCCTGAGCGTGTTAAGGGCCTGCAGGGTTCCCCTCTGTCGTATGCTGGGATGGAGATGCCCGTGAGAGAGCTGTAGCATCTGGGTGATGAACTCGATGTCGACTAGTCCTCCCTTTCCTTTTTTCAGGTCGAACCGGGAGGGGTCTTCCCTTGCGAGTTCTCTCTCCATCCGCATCCGCAGGTGATTGATCTCCGCTATTTCGTCTTCCGTGAGGCCCTTACTGTAAGCAAAGCCCTCCACCACGGTCTCCGCTGCACCCCCAAGGTCTTTATCTCCTCCCACAAAACGTGCCTTGCTGAGCGCCTGCCTTTCCCACAACTGAGAACTGGTCTGATGATAGTGGCGGAAAGAGTCCAAGGAGGAGACCAGAGGTCCCGCCTTTCCTGAGGGGCGAAGCTGCATGTCTATCTTGTAAACGATTCCCTCTGCCAAAGGGGCTGAAAGGAAAGTGAGGAATTTCTGCCCGAGCCTGACGTAATATTCATGGGAATCGAGGCACCCCGATGAGGCGCCCTCACTCTGGGACCCCTCGGGGGCATCATAGATAAAAATGAGGTCCAGGTCCGAGTTATAATCGATCTCTCTCCCCCCCAGCTTTCCCATTCCGAGGATTGCAAAGCTTCCCCCTGTCATCTGGCCATAACTTTTTTCCAACTCTTGGAAGGAGATTTTCAGTGCCCCGTCAAGACAGGCCTCGGCCAAATCCGAGAGCTGGGCAATGACGTTCTCAAGCTCAAGCTCGCCACCGATATCGTGTAGGCCGATGCGAATGAACTCCTCCGCCCTGTAGCGCCTAAGGGAGTTGAGCTTGCCCTCCAGATCGTCTTTCTCATCAAGGGCGGAGGCCAGCTCTGCCACTAGCTCCTTTCCTGTTTTACTGAGGCGTGAGAGGTCCACGCGGATCAGGCAGTCAAGCAGTTCAGGGCGCTTGAGAAAAAGGTCGGTGAGAAATTGACTGTTGGAGAAGAGGCCTATCAGAAGACGCATGGTCTCTGGGTTCTCCGAAAGGAGAGAGAGAAAGCCAGTTCGCCCTCCTACCCTGTGGCAGAACTCGGCCAGGTTGAAGAGGGCCTGGTCAGGGGAGCCGGAGCGGAGGATCTCGATCATCAGTGCCGGACCCAGGGCACGCATCACCTTTATCCTCCTCGGGCTAGGCCGCGAATAGGGGTCTCCGTCGCGGACAGCGAGGAGGTTGTGGTAGGTCCTCTGGGGGTCCTGAAAGCCCAGCGCTTTCAGCTCCTCGATGACCAGCTCTTCATGGTCCAGATCCCTCCAGATCTTTTCCAAGCTAGAGGTCCTTTCGGGTGAGGTCTCCTTTTGAGCTCCGTAAAAGAGTCTCTCGAAAATCTGTCGCACGCAGGCAGCGTGCCGGTGAAAGTCTTGCCAGAAAAGCTCGCGCTCACTTCCTGGGCTCTCTCCGCCGTAGTTGAGACGGCGAGCCAGGGCTCGTTCCTCTTCCTCCCCCTCCGGTATGGAATAGGTGTGCGCCTCCTGAACCAACTGGATCTTATGCTCCACGTCGCGAAGAAAGCGGTAAGCGTGGCTCAGGCTTGTCATCTCTTCTGCGGGGATCATGCCGTGGAGGGCGAGCAGGTTGAGGGCCCTGAGCGTGTTATGGTTCCGCAACCGCGGTTCATACCCACCGTTGACGAGTTGCAGGGCCTGGGTGAAAAACTCAACTTCGCGAATTCCTCCGGGCCCCAGCTTTAGATTCCGCTCCCTTTTTCCTGGACTCAAGAGGTCCTGCTCGATGCGCAGTTTCATCTCTCTAAGGTCTTCCACAGTGGTGAAGTCCAGGTATCGGCGATAGATGAAGGGCTCTACCTCTTGGAGAAACCTGCTCCCCAGCTCTCTATCACCGGCTACCGGTCTGGCTTTGATCAGGGCTGCCCTCTCCCAGTTCTGGCCCCAGGATTCGTAGTAGAGAAGGGCGGAGTAAAGAGATTGAACAATGGGGCCGTTGCGCCCGAGGGGACGAAGACGGAGATCGGTTCGGAAGACAAGGCCGTCCTCTGTGATCTCTCCCATTACACGGGTGATCCGCTCGGCCAATCGGGCGAAGAAGTCTCGCGGACTCATTTTCCCGTTTCGGCCGCCGATGCTCTCGCCTTCGTCTTCTTCGTAAAGGTAGATCAGGTCTATGTCGGAGCTGAGGTTGAGCTCTTCCCCTCCAAGCTTCCCCATGCCCAGAATAACAAATTTGTTTTTCCTCTCTGACCCCGGAATGACCAGAGGCCCGAAATCCTCCTCTACTTCAGAACGGCAGCAAAGGGTGGCTATCTCCAGGGAGGCCTCTGCCAACGCAGTCAGCTCCCTCATGGTGTCATCCACCGAGGTAGAAGGGGAGAGGTCTCTAGCCCCGATTCGCAGGATCTCCCGCTGTTTGTGCTGACGCAGACCCCGGGCCAGCTGATCAAATGAGACCCCACGTTTAGAAAGGTAAGAAAGCTCCGAGAGATGCTCCGACATGTTTTTCTTCGGGACTTTTATCTGTTTGAGGAAGAGATCAGGCCAAGCTGGACCATTCTGGATCAAGAAATCGCTTAGGGTAGCGCTGCTTCCTAGAAGGCGCAACAGGGCAGGGAGATGGGCGCCCGGCAATTTTTTCAGAGAATTCGTGCCTGCGGCCTCAATGAGCCTATGGAAGTTGGACTTGGCGAGGACGGGAGAGGGGCTCTCTTCTATCAGCCGTTCGATCTTTCTGCGCTGGGAAAGGGTTAGGCCTGAAAATATGTTACGGGGTTTGTTCATGGCTTAAAGAATTGATTCAATGTAAACTCCGCCTCTTGAGGCGGGCACAAAGCCGATGGGGTTTCCAAAGTGGAGAAGCGGCAGCTCTCCCCTTTGGTCGAGCACGGGGATTCAAACCCCGTGTTCGATATAACTTGATTTCCCTAATAGCCTAATGATC
>JACZXR010000162.1 GCA_022571535.1 Deltaproteobacteria bacterium
CCATTTCTGGCTTCTTGCAAGGCGAGTTCCATGTAGTGTCGGTCTTCAGGAATTCCATCAGAGAAAGAGTAGTTCATAGATACGGCGTCACCATAGCACAAAAGTCTCTGCGAGAACATTGAGTCGCGAAGTTTGACGACACATTTGGTGCCCCAGGCATCAAGGTCCTAGCTCCCCTACCGACTCATATCCAGGCTCTCTCTTCCCCGGATTAGCTGTGTCATGGCCTCATTAAATGGGGTCGGGATACCAAGCTCCTTCCCATATCTCCAGATCTTTCCATTGAGGGCGTTTATTTCAGTCCGTCGCCTTCGTTCCAAATCCTGCAGCATCGAGCTTTGATGATCGTAAGTGGCCGGCAGCAACTTGCTGTAAAAAAGGTCCCGATAATCATCCGCCGATTTCCATAGCAGCCGCACACCTTTTTTCTGCCCCACCTGAAAAACCTCGTCGATTATGCGATCCATGATCGTCTTGAGTTCCTGCTCTTCCCCCAGAGCGCCATAGTGAACCCGCAATATGGCTCCCAGGGGATTGAGTGGTGCATTGTACAGAACCTTGGCCCAGAGGTGTGAGAGGATCTGATCTGTCGGCTCGCAAGGAATACCCATGCGGCTAAATAGAGAGGCCCAGAATCGAGTAAGTTCCATGCAACCGGTGGAGCTGGAATCGAGCGGTCCAATGACTACCGGAGCAGCGTAGACTGTGACAGTCACCTTACCAGGACCGGGAATCTTTGCCCCTATAAGAACGCTCCCTCCCAGGCTTCCTCCCGGGCCAATAACCTCGGCCAGGGTCTCCAAGTTGCCCAACCCGTTCTGAAGAGCAATGGCGAGCCCTCCCGGCCTGAGGTAAGGGGCCACTTCCTGAACTATTTGCCTGGTGTCGTATGCCTTAACTGAAACCAGGATTAAATCGTAGGACCCAGAGAGGTCGGCCACGCGGGTGGCAAGCCGGAAGCCATCTGCTCGGTGATCGCCCCAGATGCCGCTAATCTCAAGCCCCAAGGCTTCGATGGCCCTGAGGTGCCAATCACGTCCGAGCAACGTAACTTCGTGACCGGCCTCTCTGAGCAGGCCGCCGAATACTGAGCCAACGGCCCCGCTCCCAGCAATAAGGATCTTCGGATTTGAAGGAATCAAGATTAGCCCTATCCTACACGGATTTAATCCAAATCGATTCTAGCGCAGCGCGTGCCTCTTTTTCTAGCGCCTCAGGATGCCTGATCCCTTTTCTTGTTGACCTTTCTCAGATGTTACCTTAAATAATCCATCAGGGGGGATCGCTAGACTATCTGGAAAATCCATAAACATCATCGCAATTGTGACATGGGAAATCACCTTCTCTTCTCTCAACCCCTCCTGATCTGAAAACAACCTGGGTTAGAAATGAATCTACGCACCTATTGGGAAGCCAAAGTACAGAAAAATCCGTCAAAGATCTTTCTCTATCATGATGACGAACAGGTCCTCTACAGCGAACTTGACGAGAGAATCAACCAAGTGGGTAACGGCCTAATAGACCTTGGAATAAAGAAAGGCGATCGCCTATGCCTGATGATGCCGAATATTCCCGAGTTTCTATACTGCTGGTTTGGTCTCCTCAAGACGGGCGGTGTCCTCGTTCCCATCAACACTAACTTCAAAGCCAATGAAGCTCAGTATGTCTTGAATCATTCCGAGGCAACCGGCCTTGTTGTCTCGGCAGAGCACCTCCAGCTGGCCCTCCAGGTACGGAAAGAATGCCCTCATTTAAAGTGGATCGCCTGCGTCGGCCTGGATGAGAATCAGTTGCCCCGACAGGTGATTCCCTTCCAACAATTGTTGAGCAACATGCCGACTGAATTAAAGGGATTTGATCTTAAGGAGGATGACCTCGCCTGCGTCATCTATACATCGGGCACCACCGGCTTCCCCAAAGGGGCCATGCACCCCCATAGGAATCTCCTGATGACAGGTGAGGCCTTCCTGGTACGAGCCCAAGTCGATGCGAACGACCGCATCATGGCCGTCCTTCCGCTATTCCACATCAACGCTCAATTTTACAGCACTTGGGGAGCCATAGCCGGCGAGGCCAGTCTAATCTTAATTCCCCAATTCAGTGCCGGCCAATTCTGGAATCAGGCAGTGCGATATGGGGCGACCGAGTTCAACTTTGTCGGGACAATAGGCAGAATTTTATGTTCCCGGCCTGAGGAAGAGTTTTGTCCTGAACATAACCTCAGGCTCGCTATAGGTGCCGGCATCACCCCGGATGTTTACGAGACCTTCACCAAACGGTTCAGGATTCCAAATGTCATTGACGCTTACGGGTTGACAGAAATTCCCGCGGTTTCGCAGAATCCCATTGGAGGCATCATCAAGATGAAGAGTATAGGGCTCCCGGCAAGGCACCCTGATACCTCCGTGATTTTTTCTGAGATGAAGGTCCTGGACGAAGACGGTCAGGAGGCTCGCCCTGGAATTGTCGGGGAGCTCGTTGTCCGGAGCCCCGTGATGACAAGCGGATACTTCAAGGACCCGCAAAAGACCGATGAGGCTATTCGCAATGGATGGTTTTATACCGGCGATTACGCCTACAAGGATGAGGACGGCTATTTTTTCTTCATCGACCGGAAAAAAGACATTATCCGAAGAAAAGGAGAAAACATTTCCGCTGCCGAAGTCGAGGCCGCACTCAATGAATACCCCAAGGTACTGGAATCCGCCGTTATCGCCGTCCCTGCCGAGTTGGGCGAAGATGAGGTCATGGCCTTTATCGTCCCCAAGCCCGGCCAACGAATCAAAGCAGAAGAGCTTATTGACTGGTGCAAGGATCGCTTGGCTTCGTTCAAGCTGCCGCGATTTATTCTATTTCGAGAGAGCTTTCCAAAAACCTCAACGCAGAGAATAGCAAAGTCCGAGCTGAAAAAAGAGCAAGACCTGGTAACAAAGGCTACGGACGTAGAGTGGTATAAAAAGGAGCTGGGACTATAGGGCTCAGGGCATCAAGGCCCCTCCAGCGAGATTTGCCAGAATATCGATTTTGCCGTACCGACGGAAGACGTCCGCGACAACCCCCTTGATCTCCCCGGCATTGCGCACATCAGCGAGATAGACTTCGGCGCTGCCTCCTGCACGAACCACTTCGCCCTTCACCCGTTCTGCCCCCTCTCCATCGTGATCTAAGATCACGACCGAAATCCCGCCACGGCTATACCTGAGACAGACGGAGCGGCCTATTCCATTGCCACCCCTGGAAACTATAGCGACATCACTCAAAGTCCAACCTCTTTTGCCGAAAACAAACTCCCTCTCTCCTAACCCCGATCCGACATCATCCAAAAAATCATCCCTGATGAGCATCGGATCGCAGCAAAGAGCAGTACCTACCCAAAGTCGGCAACTCACCTATAGTATAGTTAGTGCCCTTTGATCAATACGTCGGCATTGTTGCACCATGCAGCTTCTGATCGCATATGGCTTGATCAATTTTGTCGGATCGGGGCTAACAGACTCGCCGAATCTGTGTCAACTCCGCCCGGACTACCGGTCAAAAAGTGCGCCATCAGAGAAAGTCGACATCTCTTTTGACCAAATAGGGGATGTCTGTTAGGTGTTTGGTTCAGCCTAAGCCAATGCCTGCCCAGCTCATAGCCTTGATGACCGCCATCTCTTACGCCACGTGCCTCATTTCTGCCCGGCGGGCACTCCAATACTCCACCCCGATGACCGCAGCCTTGGCTTCGGCCATCGTGCAAACCGTCACGCTTTGGTCAACCGTCTTTCTCACCGGAGGAATTCCCGAAGTATCACCCGTCGCAGTCATTCTATTCATTATCGTCGGGATCTTGCAGCTGGGCACACGCCTATTCGCCTATACCGGCGTGGCCAAAATCGGGGCCTCCCGCAGCAGTACCCTGCAGGCAACCAGCCCCTTGGTCAGCACCGTTATCGCCCTTACGATCCTGCAAGAAGAAGCCGGCTTTGCAGTGCTGATGGGAACGCTTCTAGTTGTCATCGGAATCATCCTAATCTCCTGGCGACCAGAGAAACAGATTTTAAACTACCGTTGGTGGCATATCCTTTTGCCACTGACTGCAGCTCTCTTCACCGGAGTCAATCATCCGATTCGCCGGTACGCCCTTCAGATTTCCAATCAACCAGTCTTTCTCGCCGCCTTGATGGGGATCACTTCTCTCACCTGTATAAGCGGGTATCTCACTCTACCCGGTGCTATCAAGCGGCTTGATTGGAACCGTAGGGCACTCATTCCTCTTCTTTCCACCGGTATCTTCGAGACCCTGGGGATCATCACCGTCATTTACGCCCTGAGCGTCGGGCCCGTTGTGGTCGTCGCACCGGTTGCAGCCACCTACCCCCTCTGGGTCCTGCTGGGGACCGTCGTGTTTTCCCGCGACCTCGAGCAGATCAACGTGCGCATCTTTATCTCCGCCCTCTGCGTAATGACCGGGACCGCCGCTATCTACACGGCCAACTAATCAGCCGTATGAAAATGACCCGGAATGTTAATTCCCTCGAGTTGGAGTGCTATAAGAATGATTTCCGATTAACAGGAGGCAAAACCTATGGCACCAGGAAAAACCCCTTGCGGCATTGAAATACCGCAGGTATTTGTCGATACGCCCGTGGATATGCAATACATCCGCGATTTTCTAGCAAAGGCGGAAACGCTTGGATACGACAGCCTCTGGGTCCAGGAAAAAATCGTCGGAGACTTCTCGATACTGGAGCCGGTGAGCCTACTCTGTTATGCAGCAGCACTCACTTCCCGGCTACGCTTGGGCACGTCGGTCCTTCTAACAGTCCTGCGAAATCCAGTACAGCTAGCCAAAAGCCTATCCACCCTCGATCAGATGTGTAAGGGGCGCCTTACAGTGGGAGTCGGAATCGGCAGCGGCATAGGGCGGCATGTACCTGTACAGGAGTCGATCTTCGGATTCTCCAATGAGCGGCGCGTCCGCCGGTTCATGGAGGGTTTGCAGGTTATGAAAGCCCTTTGGACTGAAGAGACAGCAAACGTTCGGGGGACCTTTTGGCAGTTCACTAGCGTGGCCATGGAACCCAAGCCTTTCCAGAAACCGCATCCCCCCATATGGTTCGGGGGACACCGGGAGCCGGCATTGAGACGCGCCGTGAAACATGGCGACGGGTGGATGGGCGCAGGCTCCTCCTCCAATGCCACCTTTATAAAGGAATCCGCCCTTATTCGTCGCTTTCTGGATGAGGCCCAACGCGACCCGGCAACCTTTGTGTTTTCCAAGCGAGTTTACATTGCTCTTGATAATGACCGCGATCGGGCCGAGCGCCGCTTACGTGAATGGTTCGGGGTGCGTTACAACAACGCCGACCTGGCAGCGCGCGTTTCGATCTGGGGAAGTCACGCCGAATGTATCGACAAGCTCGGCGAGCTCGTGCAGGCAGGCGCACAGCATCTGGTATTGAATCCGGTATTCGATGAAATGGAGCACCTGGAGATTCTGGCAAAAGAGATTATGCCACATCTCTAGGCCCAGGGCGCATCTCCCCTCTCGTCACATGACTTGATACAGGCGGCTTGGATTGTGAATTCCAGAAAACGATCTTCAGACTTGAAGACAGGTCTCGCTTTTATTCCAAACAGGAGACCTCTACGCCCAGGCCCGGGGTACAAGGAATGGGAATCTCTCCATCATGGACTTCCAGCCCGGATGCCGGATCACCCGTTACCCTCTGGAACTCCCCCACCTCACACGGCAGGTGAGTCGATAGAGAGGCGGCGATCACCTGAATAGCTGCCGCATCGTTGACAGAGCTGCCTCCAATATTGCTCATGATACAGGGAATTTTAGCGGCTTCGCACAGATCAGCTATGCGTTTAGCAGGGAGGATGCCGCCTGCCTTCTGGGGACTGGTGTTGATCACAGAGGCTGCCCCCAGACGGATGGCTCGAAGCGCATCCGCCACAGATCTGACAGTTTGGTCTGCCTCGATAGGGATGGGAGAGTGACTTGTAAGATAAACCATCCCCTCCCAATCGTCGGCAGGAAGCGGCTGCTCGAAAGTCTCGATCCCATATTCTTCCAAGTGATTGGCAACCCGAAGCGCCTCTTTCACTGCGTAGGACTGATTCGCATCCACCTTGATAAAAACCTCTTCTCC
>JACZXR010000163.1 GCA_022571535.1 Deltaproteobacteria bacterium
CACAGGGAAAAATGCGCAGTGACTTTTATTACCGGATTGGCGTGATTGTCATCAACCTGAACCCCCTGTGCCAGCGCCGCGAGGACATCCCCCTTCTCGTTCATAACTTTCTCCATCACCACCCGGTTGCTGCCAGCAGGCAGATCAGAGAGATATCAACTGCGGCAATGAAGCGCCTCATGGAATATCACTGGCCAGGAAATATCCGGCAACTCCAAAACGTGCTTGAGAGGGCCATAGTCCTAACCAAAGGGCGGAGCATCGAGGAGATAGATTTACCGAATGGAGCGGTAGCCGGTCAGGCGGAGGTGAAAGGAATCTCCCCCACCCTTCCACTTCGCCAGTGGTTGAACGAGCAGGAAAAGCAATACCTGCTCCATCAATTGGAAGCATCCGGCGGGAGGATAGGTCTTACGGCGAAGAACTGCGGCATGGATGTAAAGACCCTTTACCGTAAGATGCTCTTCCACGGTCTCGACAAGAAAGGTTTCCAATAAAGACGTAAATACGTATCCTGCTGTATCCAACACTATTTCAGTGGATGCTTCCATCTTCGCTACCCGAACAACCGCATTCGATTTCTAGTTTCATCAACTTTCAATGTGCTATTCTACTTCATCCTCTTAAATAGCTCCCGATACCCCGTCTCCTCTGCCACCAGCTTATTCATAAACTCAGCTTGGGTAATCAGCTCCTTCTCGATCATCAGCTTTTCAAGACCTTCCTGTCTCTTCGGTCGGATCGTGTTCTTCTTCGTGGACCGCTTCTCGTGTGATGTCTCCGACTCGCAGCCCAAAGCGGCCTAGGTTGTAGAGTCCTAACAGAGATATCGGAATGTACTGGCTGAGATGGTAATACACGGGAGCTGCGAAGGCATCGGCCTTCTCCACGCCAAAGATGCGCAAACTAACCCAAATGGGTTGGAAGCACGTTATTTCCCATGAATCCGATCATCATCGGTCAAACCACCTCTCGATGAGCAGTTTTGGGAGGGCAACATTCAAACTGTACACTTTTGACGGTGGTTGCTCAAAAGTGCACGACAAATGGATTTTTAAAACAGTAAAATCCCATAATTTCACATGGATACAACATGGCATTTCCTTTGCTCTAAACCTTCTCCATCATAGGAGAACAGACTTATGAGATGCCAAAGGTGTATAATAAATGAAGCCAGCCACCGCGTTTTTAGCGACATAATTGATGCCCAGGTGTGTACCTCCTGCGCCATCAAAGCTCTAAGGCTAGAGCTTGCGGTAGAGGTCTTCCCTAAATTGACCTACCGGCCGGATTTCTTGCCTACTTTGGGAGTTAGACCCTTTACCTCTCACCCTGATAACTGCCTAGCAATCTGAAAAATCTCTTTGTAGAGAGTATACTTACCCTTGCCTTCAGATTGACCTGCCTATATTTTGCCCTCTCTGCTGGCAGGTTTTTATCCAACCTAAATTGCCAGATTGGCAGCATTAGCGTAAGACAATTGCCGACAAAAAAATTGACTTTCTGAAGTTCCCCCCATTTTCTGGACAGGTGGTTAAGCTACAATTATGAGGGTATTTTTGTCCGGGAACGGGGGGTGTTTGTAATGGGAGCAAAACGGAAGCGGCACACGGAGGAGTTTAAGGCGAAGGTAGCGCTGGAAGCAATCCGGGGAGTGCGGACTTTGAGTGAATTGAGTTCGATGCACGGGGTACACTCGACGGTGATCGGGCAGTGGAAGCGGCAGTTGGTAGACGGAGCGACGGAACTGTTCCGTCGGGGGAACGGAGCTGTGGGCAAGAGCGAGCAGGAGTTGACGGGACCGTTGTACGAGGAGATCGGGCGGCTGAAGGTGGAGGTGGACTGGCTCAAAAAAAAGCTTTGAGCGCAGCAGCGCTTGGGGTAAGGCGAGGATGGATCGAGTCGGAGCACAGAGTGTTATCGGTAGTGGAGCAATGCGCGTTGGCGGGATTGGCGCGTTCGACGTATTACTACGAGCCGGTGGTAGCGAGCGAAGAGAACTTGAGATTGATGCGGGTGATCGACGAGCTCTACCTCAAGCGGCCGTTTTACGGCTCGCCGCGGATGACGGACTGGCTTGGAGATCTGGGGTGGGTGGTCAACGAGAAGCGGGTGGCGCGGTTGATGCGGGTGATGGGATTGCAGGGGAGCGTGCCGGGACCCCACACCAGCCGGCCCCATCCCGAGCATCGGATTTACCCGTACTTGCTGCGAGATCTAGAGATCGAGCGACCCAATCAGGTGTGGTGCTCGGACATCACGTACGTGCCGATGCGGCGAGGGTTTTTGTATCTGGTGGTGGTGATGGACTGGTTCAGTCGGTACGTGCTGACCTGGGAGTTGTCCAACACGTTGGAGGTGCTGTTCTGTGTGGAGGCGTTGGAGCAGGCGCTGGGAATGAGCAGGCCGGAGATCTTCAACACCGACCAAGGGGTGCAGTTTACCAGCGCGGGGTTCACTGGGAAACTACAGGATGCTGGAATACGGATCAGCATGGACGGACGGGGACGGGCGTTGGACAACGTGATGGTGGAGCGGTTGTGGCGCAGTGTGAAGTACGAGGAGATCTATCTGTGGGACTATGCCGATGGCACGGAGGCTTGGAAGGGATTGAGTCGGTATTTCCCATTCTACAATACCGAGCGACGGCATCAAGGGTTGGGCAGAAAAACACCGGCGCAGGTTTACTTCGGGTGAGAACAGGGGGGTACTGCGATATGGCCCCAGGCCAGATCGTGGCGTATAAACGATTGTGGAGCGGAAATTTCAGTGGTAGAGAAACTCAGATACCGCGATCTGCCTTACACCAACGCTTTCCCTCTCCCCACCAATGTGAGAGGAGCAGCCAGGGAGAGCAAAATTCAGGAGACCGATTCACGAGCTTATCTGGGATCAAAAACTGTCCAACCAATGGGGGGAAGCTCATTATCTGTTTAACGCCGGCCATCACCGGCCTGCACTGCGGAGCGAAGCGACGCTTGCGCAGGTCCGGTGCATGGCCTTGTTGGGCAGTCTTCTTGCCGCTATTGCTGTTCTACTTCTGAAGTGCATCGCGCCACGCGATTGCCTCCGATTCCGCCGCAACCGCGTCCATGACATCAAGAACGGGCTCAAGGCGGAATTGGAACACCGCAAAGGTGGTAGTCAACTTGTGCACGTCAGCTGGCTTGTCTGTTTCAATTACAGCGTAACCACCGAATTCCCCGATGCGGACCAAGAACTGGTGGAATTTGAGACTTTCGGGCATCTGCCACTTTTCAAACATACTCAGGACTCGCTTCTGCGCTGCCTCGTAATCCGCGTGGGAACCACCGGGACGCTCCCACCAAGTGAGTACGTACTTCATCTCTTTCCTCCTTTTCTGAGCTTACAGCGTTTCACACACCAGGATCCTCCCGTACAACCCGACTACTCGGGCCTTACGCGAAGACTGCATGTTGAGCATACGTTGGTGCCCTTACACCGGACGTCCTTGTCTCGTTGGGCTGCCTAACTAGTAATATACTGGTCAGCATATTACGGGCCTATGTCGGTATATCAAGGCTTAGGTTGTAACCCGACACGATACCACCTGGGTCACCCTTGCCTCAAATTGGACAGAAGGGCTATTCTGTCCAATATCGCCTTCACCCCTGAAGATCAAGCTCCAATCCACTGTTCGGGCCGAGGAGTTGACACCACCCACCTCCAGCGATAGAGGGGCTTTATGTTTGGCGACTACAACAGCGGGTACTGGATACCTGTACTGATATAGGCTCGAACTGTGCTGGCCAATAGATTTAGTTAGGCGATAAACGGACCAAGTACCTTGAACAAGTCAGTAATATTGGGCTTCTTGGCATTAGCACTTTCTAGCACCACGGGCTGCTCCGAGAAAGAGCCTGGAACTGAAGGTAAGCCGTCACGGGCTACGCAGGCTTGGAAGGAGATTGAGAAACTCTACGAGAAAGCGAAGGAAGCTGGAGATACCACCCCCGGAGACGTCGTTGACTGGGCGAAGAGAGATATCCAGCGGATCGGGGATTGGGAATATAGGGTTGTCACTGTTGCCACCGCCGGAGATGATGTGCTCGAAAAGCGCTTCAATGAACTCGGCCGAGATCGATGGGAGATCTTCTGGGTTGAGCGGTTCCAGGAAGGGAATTTACGTCTATTTCTTAAGCGGCCCGCGAGAAGTTACCTCAAATCAATCCCGCTCTCGGGTCTTAGCAAACTCGTTCCGGGTGGTGGCGATGGCCAATGAGAGTTCAGCATCGCCAACTAACGCGCTAATTAGGATTCATCTCCACCTCGGCATGCAATTAATCGACGCTTTAAATGAGTCTGGGCAGGATTCCAGAAAGAGATAATGCTATGAAGATGGACGTTCCAGGCAAGGCTGAATCTTACGCGATGAACGCTTCCAGAATGGAAACATCTGAATTCGTCGGTATGGTTTTTTCTAACCGAAATCCTGCTCGACTAAGAAGGGCAGAATATTCGTCCACGGTCCGAACACGCCCGGTCAGCAATACTAGGAAGGTTATGTCGTAGAGATGCGCAGGCGTTTGCTCATTTCGCGAGCCGATCAATGGCTCGATGATTAGCAGGCGTGCATCGCCGTCCGCCGCCTTTCGGCAATTCTCAAGTATTTTGACAGCCTCTTCGTCTGTCCAGTCGAAAAGGACACGCTTCAGAATGTAGGTATCACCCCCAGACGGGACTCTGTTGAAGAAGTCGCCGGCAACCAACTCGCATCGAGATAACGAGCCTCCTCGGCCCGATTCCGCCGCTCGAATCGCAGATTCCTGATCAAACAAAACGCCTGACACCTGGTCATGAGATCCCAATAGTGACGACAAAAATGCCCCGTTTCCTCCTCCCACATCCACGACTTGTCGGCATTTGGAAAAATCGAATGCCTGGAGAATTGCCTTTGTCTCGATACGCCCCCGATTGCCAATACCAGCGTGGAAGATGGTCTCTAGTTCCGGATTGGATCGCAAATAGGCGAAGAAATCGTCAATCATCGGCTTGCCGGTGCGGACGCTTTCGGTGATATTCCTAAAACCGTCGTAGACAAATTCATGACTATAAATAGCGTAGTCACGCACGGACTGAGGAGAGTCTGTCCGCAGGGTTTCGCCGAAAGGCGTCACGAAGAATCGGTCGTTCTCATCTTGGTGCAGCACACCAAGACCTGCGAGGGTTCGCATCACGCGATACAGAGCGCCTGGATGGACGTTGAGTTTTTGGGCAAGATCTTGCGCACTTGCTCCGTCATCACGGATATGGTCAGCAAGTCCCAGTTTAGCCGCTACGTATATCGCCCGTGTGGCTATGTAGCTCCTGACCAGACGGATCATTGATTGTGAGTGGGATAGAGTTTCGGTCGCCATTGCTCCCTCCTCCTACTGATTGAGTAGCTTGAGAAGGCACCAATATCACAGAGGAAAGGGTTGTCAATCCCCACAGGACTCAATTAATCGACGCTTTAATTGCATCATACATAGGACTCAATTCATGAGCTATTGAAAGTGGGTCTTGAAAGGTTATGCGGCAATAGCTTCCAAAACGGATACGTCGGATTCGGTCGACACTTTTTTTTGGAGCTGAAAACCTGTCTGCCGGAGGAGGTTTGAGTGTTCTTTCTCCGTCCGAATCCGTCCCCCGCTGAAGGTTACAAGGAAATTCATGTCAGCGAAATGTCCAGGAGTCAGCTCATTTGGCGGACCCATCAACGGTTCTATGATCAGCAGACGTGTTTCGTTTCTCATTGCCTTCCGGCAATTCTTAAGAATCTGGACCACCTTATCGTCGAACCAGTCGTCAAGGATTCGTTTTAAAACATATGTGTCTCCACCGGCTGGGACAGTCTTGAAGAAATCTCCGACGACAAATTCACATCGAGGCAGTGGACCACCCCGCCCTGATTTCGCTGCCTCAATTGCCGCTTGTTGGTCGAAGAGCACTCCCGACACTTGTTCGCAAGAGACCAGAATCTGTGACAAAAATGCTCCGTTCCCGCCGGCCACATCCACAAGTGTTCCACATTTAGAAAAATCGTACCCTTCGGTAATTGCTGCCGATTCGATACGGGATTTATTTCCGCTACCCGCGTAGAAAATCGCTTGCTGCTCTGGGTCATCTCGCAGATTG
>JACZXR010000164.1 GCA_022571535.1 Deltaproteobacteria bacterium
GGCGAGCAACTCCGGAGTACGGGCGTGAGGGTTTAGCCATGAAAAACTTGCTCCAAGACATTGGAGCGGAAAGCCGGCTGTTAGAGACAGAGGGCCGTTCCACCCGAACCTATAGCAACGCTCAGGAGAGTGCGAAAATTCTCCAGGCTCGGGGCACTACCCGCATCCTTCTCGTCACTCACCCAAACCACATGCTGCGCGCAAAGTGGACCTTTGAAAAGGCGGGGTTCACCGTTTATCCAGCTCCCATACCCTGGGATCGCTTTACAGATAAAAAGATCTCCGTAGGCCGAATCGATCTTTTCCGGAGGGCACTTCACGAATATGGGGGGTTGGTCCTCTACTGGTGGAGAAACTGGTTGTAGATGCCGGAATTTTAACGCGTTAAAACTTTTCCGTATAGGGGCGGATGTCGATTTCGTGCGTCCAGGCATTCCTGGGCTGCTTAATGGCATGAATGATGACAGCAGCAATGGCGTCGGGAGGGATGACTGTATCGTCCGCCCGACCCGGTTCCCTAGCACGAAGCCTTGGCGTGTCGATCTGACCATCGACCACCACGTGAATCACGTGAATTCCCTTCGGGTGAAATTCCCTCGCAAGGGATTGGCCTAGAACGCGCAGGGAGGATTTGGCAATAGCCAAGGGGGCAAAGCCGGCACGACCACGCAGGGATGCCGTTGCCCCGGTAAGAGAGATCGCCCCGTGCCCAACCCTTAGCATATCCGGAATGATGGCCTGGGCAAGATGAACTGCACCCATGGTCCCTGTCTCAAACGACTGGAGAATCACATTCGGATCCAGCTCCAGGAAAGGGCCACGCCCGTAGCCGCTCGCATTATAGGCCAAGACGCTAATCACCCCGAACTCGGACCGGACTCTATCGACCGCCGAAATGACGGAGTCGCGATTTGTCACATCCACCGGGACTACGAGGGCCTTGCCTCCTCTAGCCTGAATCTGAGCTGCTACGGGCTCGCTCGATGCAGATCGGCGCGAGAATAAACCGACGCCGTAACCCTCTCCGGCAAGCGCACGCGCCAGCGATGACCCCAGTCCGGGACCTACCCCCGCGACAACGGCAGCTTCCATTCTTCCCCCATGGTCGACTTGTCGAACAGCTCATCCAAGGATAACTCCCGCGAAATCATACCCTGCTGGTGCGAGTACCGAATCAGTGTGGAAACGTTCTTCCGATTGGCTTCGTTCAGTCCGTAGACCCACGGATCCTTGCCCAGTATTTGCTCCTGTTCTTCCTGCGCATTTCGGAACCAGGCGAGAGGAACCCTTCTGGGGTTCTCCATCCTCTGATAGGCTACCTTTTTGGCACGCTCGAAAGCGACCATCATGTTCATTGGAACCCACGGATAACGATCTACGATCTCCTGCTTGATGACCGTGGTGTGCATGATGGGAAAGATACCGGTGCGACGGTAGTAATCAATCTCCTCTTCCTTGTAGCGCTCGAACAAGCACTTGACCCTGGGGTCTTTATTCATAATGGGAGAGATGATGTCCGGATGGATCACGCCGTCCAGCTCTCCCTCCACGAGCATGGACTCGACCCGTTTGCCGGGAGGTATGCGAACCAGCGTGAGACCCTTTGGCGGGGCAAATGGAATATCCTCTTCCCTTTCTGCGTGCCAGTTGATCTTTTTGTGAGGGACCTGGAATTCATCTTCAAGTATCCCTCGAATCCAAACCAAAGCGGTCGCCTGAAAATTCTTGAGCCCCACCTTTTTACCGATAAGATCCGCCGGTTTATTAATCCCTTTATTGATATTGATGAAGATAAAGCCGTGGCGAAATCTGCGGTGGAGAAATACGGGAATAGCAGTCAAGTCCACCCCCTTGTCTTTTGCCAGCAAATAGGACGAGCAGGAAAACTCGCATACGTCAAAGTCACGGTTTCGCGCCATTCTCCAATGCCGTGTGGGCGAATCCATATCGGTCAGGACGGTAAGCTCAATACCGTCGGCTTTGACGGTTCCCTCTTTGATTGCCCGTATGCTCTCATAGTCGCCGGTGGCTAAAGTTAGATGAAGCAATTTCGACACGGTCTTGTCCCCCCTATACTGCTTTCGGTCAACTACTCGATCGCAGCTCTTTTTGCCCTTCGCACAAAATAGTCCCACATGGTCCCCAGACGGTGGGGGGTGTAGACCTGTTCGTATTTCAATTTTGACTCTTCGTCACTGCTCCAGGAGATATCGCCGGATGCCATAGCCAACATTTGAATCCTAGCCGCCTTTTCCAGAAAGATGGCATAAAGAGTGGCCACCTCCACCGATTCCCCGACCACGGTTACCCCGTGGTTCTTCATCAGAATTCCCCGACACCCGCCCAGAGTCCTGGCCACCTCCTGGCCCAACTGGGCAGTCCGAATCAGAATCGTTGTATAGTCAAATAGAGGAAGGCTGTCGAAGAAGATGGATCCCTCGTGGCTGACAGTGCGCATAGGCTGGCGTAGTGAGCCGAAAGCTGTTGAATACGGCGGATGGCTGTGAACCACACAATTAACGTCGGGACGGGCCTTATAGATTTCCGTATGTATGAAGATCTCCGAATGGCGCTCGAAATCACCCTTTACTTTATTCCCGTCAAGGTCACAGACGATCAGATGATATGGGCGAATCTCTTCGAACCCGAAGCTGTGCGGCTTCATCAAGATTTTCTGCTCTCCCGGGATTCGGGCAGAGACATGACCCAGGATGTTATCCCAGTGGCCTTCTATGGCTAGGATATTACACGAGTAGGCAACTTTTTCCTTGAGAGAATCGATGTCCACAACATGCTCCTTTATATTTAGTCTGCTTATTTGTCGCGCAACTTAAACCTCTGGATCTTTCCTGTAACCGTTTTAGGTAAATCCTCGACAAAATCGATCCACCTGGGATATTTGTACGGAGAGAGCTTCTCTCTGACAAGAGACTGGAGCTCCTCCCTGAGTTGGCTGCTCGGCTGGACCTCACCTTTTAATACGACATATGCCTTGGGTTTGACCAGCCCGTCCTGGTCGATTGCGCCTGCCACTGCGGCCTCAAGTACGGACGGGTGTTCCACAAGGACGTTTTCAACCTCGATGGGGGACACCCACATCCCACCCACCTTTAGCATATCGTCGGACCGACCGCAGTACCAGTAATAGTCCTCTTCGTCACGGGAGTATGTGTCCCCGGTCTTCAGCCACTCTCCCAGCATCGTCTTTTTGGTTTGTTCGTGCTTGTTCCAGTAATAAGGAGAATTGGCGTCACCCTTTACCATGAGATGTCCCACCTCCCCCACTGGCACCTCTCTCCCCTCGTCATCGACGATCTTGGCCTCGAAGGCCGGAGTTACCTGTCCACTACTACCCGGTTTTGCTTTTCCCGGTCGATTGGCTAAAAAATCATGAGTGGCCTCGGTTGAGCCCACAACATCCAGCAGCTCGAGGCCAAATTTTTCCTTCCACTGGTGAAAAATAGCCGGCGGTAAGGGTTCTCCGGAGGATAAGCATATCCTGAGCGAGCTTAGATCGTATCTCTTTTCCACGCGGAGAAACCTGGCGTAAAGCGTCGGGACGGAGAAGAAAAAAGTGGGACGTTTCTGTTCAATAACCTGCAAGACCTTTTCCGGATCAGGTCGCTCCGGCCATAGGACGGTAGACCCACCAAAGCGAAACGGAAAGTAAAGGGAATTTCCCAGGCCGTAAGAGAAAAAGAGCTTGGAGGCCGAAAAACAGATGTCGTCTTCTCTCATGGCCAGCACAGGCTTCACGAAGAGGTCGGTGATCGTAATCATGTCGTGCTGCAGGTGAACGGCCCCCTTTGGAAACCCCGTGCTGCCTGAGGTATAGTTCCACATCGCGATATCATCTCTGCCGGTAGGCTCAGCCTCGAGATCGACTGAGGCGCTGGCAACAATGGATACGTAAGAGAGAGCCCGGCCCCTGGGTCTACCTACGACAATAACTTTTTTCAGGTACCGGGGTTGGTCCCAAATAGTCTCCACTTCGGGAAGAACGGACTCGTGCACTACCATCACGCGTGCCCTGCTGTCCTCAAGCAGGTAGCGGTAGTCCCTGGCTTTCATCCAGGGATTGACTGGAATTGGCACAGCCCCGATTTTGATCGCGCCGAAAAAACAAAAAACAAATTCTGGGCAGTCGGGGAGAATGAGGAGGACCCGCTGCTCAACCTCCAGCCCCAGATCTCTTAAGGCGTTTCCCGTTTGGTTGACCCTATCGAAAACATCCTGATAGGAAAACTGCTGGTCCAGATAGTAGATCGCGATCTTTTTTCCCCTACCCCGGGCGATATTCTCATCCACGAAGGTGGTGGCAGCGTTATAAATTTCGGGCAGGTCGACCTTCAGATCCGACATCGGCTCTCTCTATTCTCCTCTCATGACCTCAGACTCCGCCTCTGTGGCTATCACGATAGACTTGGTCTCAGTATAGTAGTCGATGGCCTCGTTGCCGTGTTCCTTGCCCAGGCCGCTCTGTTTGACACCGCCGAAAGGCAACTCGTCGTAGATTATTTGTGCCGAGTTGATCCAGGTATAGCCCGCCTCGATCTGCTCGGCCGCCCTCATAGCCTTGTTCAGATCCCTAGTCCAAACCGATGACCCGAGACCGAAGATGGAGCGGTTTGCCTGGGCAATGGCTTCGTCCAGATCCTTGACCCGCAAAATAGGGAGTGCGGGACCAAAGCACTCTTCCACTACAACGCGAGCGTCCGGATCGACATCCGCCAAAAGGGCCGGCTGAAGAAAATACCCTTGATCAAACTCTTGCCCTTTAGGACGCCCCCCCCCGGTGAGGAGCTTCGCGCCCCTTTTGACGGCGTCTGCAATCATCTCTTCAACCTCTTCTCTCTGCCCCTTGGTGTGCAACGGCCCCAATAAGGTCTCGCGCTTGAGACCGTCGCCGATGCGTAGCTTATTAACCTTTCCTGTCAATCGCTCCATAAATGTATCGGCGATCCTGTCAAAGAGGTAAAGCCTCTTGACGGCCAGGCAAGCCTGCCCGCAATTGAAGAACCGACCCACTGATGCCGCACTAACCGCCCTGTCCAGATCTGCGTCATCACACACGATCATCGGATCGCTCCCGCCGAGCTCCAGGGTCACTCTTTTAACCTCCTTCGCCGCCACCTCCATGACATGCTTACCTGTCCCCGTCTCCCCCGTAAAGCCAATCTTTCTTATCTTGGAATTCTGGAGGATCTCCTCTCCTACGACCCCTCCAGGGCCGGTGATGATGTTGATGACACCTTTAGGAAGCCCGGCTCGATGAATAAGTTCCACGCAGCGCGTAGCCGTCAGAGGAGTGCTCCCCGCCGGCTTGATGATCATGGTATTGCCGGCCAGCAGGGCCGGACCGATTTTGTTCCCCATCAACGAAACGGGAAAATTCCACGGCACAATGGAACCGACGACACCCATTGGCTTTTTCATAATGATGCCATAACGTCCGTCGTCCAAGGTGACATACCCACCGCGCATGCACTTGGCCATGCCGGCGTAATGTTCCAAGGTATGGGCGAAGCGGCGAATCTCAAGGATCGATTCTCGGATCGGCTTTCCCTGTTCCCGAGTGAGCAGCGAGGTGAGCTCCTTTTCGTTTTCTCTCACTAAACGGACGGCCTCCTGAAGCAGCGCGCCCCGTTTTGCGGGCGACATCCTCGACCAGACACCAAATGCATCATCGGCCGCTTCAACAGCCTTGCGCACATCTCCTGCAGTACCCTTCGGTACGGTATCGACCACCTCGCCCGTGGAAGGGTTCCGGATCTCGGTTACCTCACCACTCTCGGAATCGTGGAATTCGCCTGCATAGAACATCTTAGCCATTTAATTCTCCCATCACGAAAATAAAATCCCTATAAAAAATCCCACCTGCAGCCTATCCGTAACGTTGGCCGAGCGGGATGAAAAAACAAACCATTTTACCCATATCTTGTCAAGGAATCGGGGGCTATCGTAGGACATTACCACTCTGTCCGTACTTCCCTCCCGCTCATCTCTACATAGATCTTTTCCGACTTGACGGGCCTACCAACGAGCCTGTCTTTAAGCCAATCGATAATCAGCCTGCGCGCGGCCGGGTT